>NZ_QUES01000060.1:0-22545 GCF_003478085.1 Eisenbergiella sp. OF01-20
TTCCTTCTTCCGCCTCGGTTTCTTCCAGTTCTTCGGTCTCCGTTTCTGTTTCGATCTCCGTTTCTGTCTCAGCTTCTGATTCCGTTTCTGATTCCGTTTCTGTTGCAGTCCCGGTTTCCGTCTCGCTCTCTGTTTCCGTCTCGCTCTCTGTTTCCGCAGTGGTTTCTTCTTCCGCTGTTTCCACGTTATCTATTACCGCTGCTTTCACAGTAACTGTAACATCCTTATCCGCCGCGAGTTTGTATTCTCCCCCTTCCGGCCTGAGTTCCTGGTTATCTGCCTTAACGGTAACAGAGGTGCCGTCTTTCACTTCAACTTTGAATGCCAGCTCTTTTCCTTTTTCCATCTCCAGCGTTCCGGTGATTTCCTGGCCGTCTGCCTTGAGAATTCTGGCATCGCCCTCTTTTTGGAAAGTTACCTTCCATACGGATTCCTGTGTTGTTTCTTCCGATGTGGTTTCCGTTTCCGCTGTTTCCGTTATGGTTTCTTCTTCAGAGGGTTCCTCTGTATCGGTCTCCGCTGCAGACGAGGTTTCTTCCTGTACATCTGTCTCCATTTCGTTTTCCGATGCCTCTTCCGATTCCGGCGCCGCTTCCGAAGGCACTTCTGATTCAACTGCCTGCTCTGCCAGTTTCTGACTTTCGGAATCCGAATTTTCAGAAACCTCCTGTACCGGTTCTTCCGAAGCGGCCTGCTCTGTTTCTGTTTCCGCCGCAGCCACTGTAAGGCTGTCGTTGCCAACCGTTGTGGCTATCAATACGAAAGCCAGTAAAAACGCCCATATTCTCTGCACTCTTTTTACTTTTTTCATCCGATTTTTTCTCCTCTCTGCTCTAAACCATCTATTTCGTTTATCTTCCTGTCTGTTTCGTCCGTTTTCTTGACAGGTACTGCGTTCTGTACTGCACTGTCCATGAGCTTTATCAACTCCAGCGCACTCCGGAAATTTTTTGTAATCCCTTTATCTGTCCAGGAAATAGAACCCTGCCAGGTACCATTATTCTTGTTGACCCGGATTAGAAAGGCTGCCATATAGCCAATTTGATTTTTTCTTTCTTGTTCATTTCGCACTATTTCGCCTCCCGGGATACCTGATTATTGACTTCTGTTTTATTCTGTTAGCTTGATTATATAATTCATGCCGTAACACCAAGCGTTACATATCTGAAAATAATTAATTTTTTTAACTATTTTTTTCGACAAAAAAATCGCCCGGAAATATAAATTTCCGGGCGGTCTTCTCCATTGTCTGCTTTTATTGAATTTTATGTCCAGTCCAGATCAAAAAGATTTAGCTGTACCACTTCTTCAACAGGCTTTTCCTTTTTCGCCAATTCCCTCACCGCACCCTCTTCCGGGATTTCCGGGAGGAATACGGATGGTTCTCCAGATGTGGTAATAACAAGTTCTTCGGCAGCACGGGTCATGCCTACGTATAAAAGGCGCCGTTCTTCTTCCGGTTGTCCTGCTGCCGTTCCCAGCTCCAGCGGCAGAAGGCCTTTCCGTATGCCATATAGGAATACGGCAGGAAATTCCAGCCCCTTGGCTCCGTGGAATGTCATAAGCATCACTGCATCTGCCGGGAATCTGCGGCTTCCGCAGCGCCTCACATCTCCCTCGGACCCAAAAGATATTGTTTCAAGAAAACGTTCCATAGAAGGATTGAGGACCGCGGCGTTCAGAAGCTTTGCCATGGCTTCACAGTCCTCCAGTTTCCGGTCTGCCATCCAGCTTTCCAGCAGTTTATCTGCTTTTTCCCTGCGGACCTTTTTTCGATATTTTGTTTCCAGCGCGGATAGTTGTTCCTCCGCAAGTTTGTCCTCCGCAGGCCAGAGCAGCCTCCGGCAATACCTCCGGGATAACGGATCCTCCGGGCAAAGCAGAGTCTGGAAGAAATACAGGGTACCGCGGACGTTGCTGTCCAGCAGGAAATCTTCACGTCCGGCCACCACATAGGGGATTCCTTCCTGCCGCAGACACTTTTCCAGAAGCTGCGCCTGCCTGTGCGTCCGGTACAGAACAGCGATATCGGAAAAACTTCTGACCTTTTTTATTTCCCCGCTATAATTCTCTTCCACATCCAGCATATCAATGCCGCCTATCAGACGGTTAATTTCCTTTGCAATAAATATGGCTTCCCCCATTTCGCCGGCCGCTTCCACCACCCGGACCGGAGGACCTGCCGGATTCCATGCCCGCATGCTGCGCTCTTCTCCTTGGTTATGGGATATTACGCCCAGAGCGCAGGATACAATTTCCGGAGTGGAACGGTAATTATCGGTCAGCCGGATTGTATGCAGTCCGGGGTAATCTGTTTCCAGACGGGAAAAACACATCGCATCGGATCCCCGGAAACCGTATATCGCCTGATCCGGATCCCCTATTACAAATAATTCCCGGCCGCATTTATTCCACACACACAGCAGGTCATACTGGATCGGATTAATATCCTGAAACTCGTCCACCAGCAGGTAACGGAATTGTTTTTCTTCCGCAGGGTGCTCCTCCCCATAAAAAAGATCCCGTGTTTTTATAAGAAGATCATCATAATCCACTGCCTTTTCCTGTTTGAGCAGGTTTTGGTAGAATAATACAGCTTCCCCGGATACAGCGTTTTGCATTCCTGCTGCGCCGCTCTTACCCAGTGATACTTCCCGAAGGAAACGGGTGGGGGAGATCTTCAGCTGAAACCTGGAGATTGTCTTACCGGCCAGCTCCTCAAGAAGCCCTTCATCCGCCACTACATAATCCTCTCCTCTGCCAGTGAGAATTTTGCTGCAGATTCCATGGAAGGTTCCGATATTTATTTCTTTTACAATCCGTTTTCCTCCGGGGAGCTTTTCCAGTCTGCTGTGCATCTCTTCCGCCGCTTTTCTGGTGAATGTAACTGCCGTGATTTCCGAAGGCTTTATTTTTCTCTCTTCCAGCAGAAAACAGATACGGGAAATAAGGGTTCTTGTTTTTCCCGCACCCGGCCCGGCAATAACGGCTATTGCCCTGTCCCTGGCCGTTACCGCTTCCTGCTGCGCCGGGCTTGGTACTTCCTCCCGGACCGTCTGAGGTTTCTTCCCTGGCTCCTCCGTTTCTTCCCCGGCAGGAACAGAAGCTTTCCCGGGCGCCGCAGCCCCCTGGTTTTGATGGGTTCCTGAAATCGGATCGGTTCCTTTGCCGTTCCCGCCGGAAACATTCCGTTTTCCGGACGTTTCCTCTTCCATAAAGAAGCTGAGCTGTCCCTCCAGGCTGTCAATTTCCGAAGGCGATAAAAGCCGGATCGTTCCATATTCCCCGTCAAAACCCGGCGTACGTTCCACCTTCCCCTCACGAAGGCGGTGTATCCCTTCCGCTACCGGTGCGCCGGCCGCTTTTTTAATATCTTCCACAGGGATGTTCCGCAGAATATCAAACTCTGCTCCCAGTTTATCCAGCATCGTTTCATATTGTTCCAAAACCTTCCTGGAAGCCGCCGATTTTCCCGTACAGGCACCGATAACCTCCGGAAGGGGAACCAGGCTTTCAAAAGGTTTGGCGCCCGCAAGCACATATTCCTCTTCCCGGTCCGCAAGCTGTTCCACTCTATGTAACACACCTATTGTCAGCTTCTTCCCGCATACAGGACATATGTTGCCATAAGACACGGCTTCGGAAGGGCTGATGCAAAGAGAACATTTTCTGTGTCCGTCAAAATGATATTTCCCTTCCTCCGGGAAAAATTCAATAGTCCCCTCCAGGCCTTTTCCCGTCTGAATGGCTTCCGCCAGCCCCTTAAACAAAAGCGGAATCTGAAAAAGAGTAGCCTCCCTTCCCAGCTTTGCGGGGGAATGGGCATCGGAATTAGAGAGCAGCTGGTAAGAATCCAGCGCTGATATCCTCCAGTTCATGGGAGGATCCGACGACAGGCCGGTTTCCAGGGCATGGACATACGGAGTCATGTCCGCAAAGCATTCCTCTATCGTATCGAATCCCGAAAAAGCCCCGAACATGGAAAAATGAGGCGTCCATATATGCGCCGGCACATAAACACCCTCCGGTACCGTTTCCAGCATTATTTCCAGCAAATCACGGCAGTCCAGCCCCAGGATAGGCCTTCCGTCGGAATGGATATTTCCGATTAGCTCCAGCCGCCGGGCCAGTCTGTCCGCCTCCTCCAGTCCGGGGAGCAGGAGCAGGCTGTGGACTTTCCTCACTTTGTCATTTTTCTTGTAAATAGAACTGATTTCTCCGGTAACTGCAAAACGGGGCCTCCGGTTATCCGGCGCTCCCGGTGCCTGGATGCGGTAAGCTTCCTTTAATGTATATAAACCGTCTTCCGCCGGTTCCAGTTTTTCCTTCAGCTCCTCCCTCCATGCCGGATGAGTGAAATCGCCTGTCCCGATAATATCAATTCCTTTTTTCCTGGCCCATAAATCCAGATATTCCGGTGTACAGTCTCTGCTGGTCGCCCTGGAATACCGGGAATGGATGTGTAAATCCCCTATATACATACCTTTATCCTCATTTGTCCCTGCTGCGCATTCTGGTTCCCTATCGTAAACAACGGATGCCGCACTCCGCGAACCATCCGTTGTTTCATTATAACTTTTCTCCGTTTTTTTCGCAAGAAAAGTCACTTTCCTTTTCCCACAGATACTTCCCTATTTCCATCAGAATTACCATAGCCAGAGGGCCTTTGATAATCCCCGATACTCCGAACAGCTTTACTCCGGTATATACGGAAAGCAGCATAAAAACCGGATATATGCCTGTTTTCTTTCCCATCAGCTTTGGCTCCAGGAATTCCCTGGCCCCCATGCAGGCGACATAAAGCACCACGCACAGAAGCGCGCCTCCAATTCTCCCGTTCACCAGCTGCCAGAAAGCGGTCGGCATGAGCACGATACCGGTCCCGATAAACGGCAGGGCATCCAGGATTCCTGCCAGGATCCCAAGGATAAAGCCGTTTCCCACTTTGCCTATCCATAAACCAAGACAACAGATTACCATAATAACCAGAAGGATCAGCACCTGCGCTTTCAGATACACCGCCACCAGATGGATAATCCGCTCCCCGATGCCGAATACCTTTTCCAGAGCCTGCGCGCCTTCTCCTCCCTCCTGCAGCCGTTCCACCATTCCGTCATAATCTTTGCACAATAAAATAGATGCGATAAAGCTCACGCCCAGAAATGCAGCTACAGAAATAATTTTTTTCAGATACCACCAGGATTCCTTCATCATCTTAGGGAAAAAATCCACCTTGAGATTTTCTATGAAAATATCAACCCGCTCCAATACCACCTGCTCTACCTTTACCGCATCGACCCCAAAATGCTCCTGTGCAAACAGACAGCAGTCTCCAAAAAAGTACCTGACCTGTTCACACATGCCATCCCAGTTATCCGTAAGGACCCGGAACTGCCCCAAACCGCACTGCAGCAGGATCCAGACGAGGACCAGAAGCAAAACCGCCGCTCCGCCCATCATCCCTGCAAGCAGGATTTCCTTTCTGATATGGGTTTTCCTTTGTACTCTGTTCAGCCAGGGATTACAAAGGAAAACAATACAAAAAGACAGCAGGAAGGGGGCAATGAGCGGAAATAAATAACGAAACCCAATAAATACACCCAATCCTGCCGCAGCGGCAAAAATCCACTTTTTCGGACCTTTTTCCAATAGTTTCCCCATACCCGTTTCACCCGTTTCTTTCAAAATTTTCACGAGATTAGTATAAGGATTTCTATGAAATCTATCCTGTTTTAAATGAAGATTCAGGCTGCCAGTTTCAACCACCGGCAGCAACTTTTCTTTCGGTTTGTTAGCTTATAGGTTTGCAGTTTTGAGAAATAATATGGCGAATTTTAAAAGGGTACTTGAAAAATTCAAATACCCCAAATAGCATCCACTTACAAGTAATCAAAAGATAGTGATGTGTCTGATGATTGCCCTTCGGATTCCTACGTAATTTTTAGTTACCAGCTATCCTCTATTGCAAGTAGAGGATAGCTATTTTTTGTTCTGATGGTGGTCTATTTCAGTTCAGCCGGGTCTCCAGGCGGGCCGCACTTTCCGCCAGTCCCATGATAAGGAACAAAAACGGCGTACAGCAGACCTGCTGGTAACAGAAAAAATTATGTCCTGCATAAGCCAGAATGCAGAGCATACCGGCCAGTATCAGCAATGCAGGCCACGTTTCCTTCTCTCTCTCCCCGCCGCATCTGTTTTGTCCCCAGGCCCGGTAAAACCGCCGGACTCCCAAAACGAACAGGGAAAGAAAGGATACAAGTCCCGCCATACCGGTACAGATAAGCAGATTCAGGAATTCATTATGGGCATTGGTAAGGATGTCGGGCTTCCAATACTGATACAGCCGATCTGCAAATTCCGGAATGCTGTAGCTGTAGACCTGGAAACAATCCGGTCCCACACCGACAAGCTTTTGCAGCCATGGCAGTCCCGCATAAATCTCTGCGGATATTTTCCAGGTAAATCCTCTGTCACTTCCCCATTTATCGTTAAACAGCAGATACTGGTTCCGGAATGTTATCCCAAACCATTTTTGCCAAAGACCAGCTGTATTCCCTGCGATAAGTACCAGCACCAGCACCGCAGCCGCCAAAACTGCGATAAGGCAGATCCGCCGGAGCATTTTGCCCGTTTTCCCCCATTCTGCTTCCCTAACGGCTTCTCCCTTTTTTTCTTCCCAATGAAGCAGCCAGATCAAACATCCGGAGGAACACAACAGAAGCAGCCAGGACAGCCATCCCCTGGAAACAAAGGTGGACAGCTTTCCCAGCTCCAACGCCCGATCCGCAAATCCCCACTGCAGGAAACCAATCGCTTTAAAGGAAGCCGCCCCCAGAATTACCACCTCCAAAAAACGCTCCATCTTATGCGGACTGCTGCAGGCCGCCGCAAACAGACCTATGAAAAGAAGGGCAAGGGAAGCAAAAGCGCTGTCGCTGTTCTGTGTTACCAGGGTCATAAAACCCAAAACACAATAAAGTCCTGAAAAAATACGTATTTTTTGATCTTCCGCCGCAAAAAAAATACAGATCCCTATGGCGAAAACGGTACAGACATAGCTGGAATACCAGGTGGCCTGCCCGATTGTGGACAGAAACAATATTTGATAGGAACTGTCGATCCCTTTATACATCCCCAGCGGATCCACACCGAAACGGTGGAGTACCCCCAGGGCAAAGGTTATCCCTGAACCGGCAAAAAAACCGTAAAATAGCAGTTTCCCTCCCAATCCGATCCTGCTTTTCCCCTTCGCTTTTTTCCATGGAAAAAAACGGGAAATCAAAAAATACGAAGCGCCCATAAGAAGCTGGGTGCGCAGCCCCATGTTCCAGCCTCCCACGCCTTCCCAGGCATCCTTGGGGAAGGCACTGAACACATAGGAAAGAACCGAAGCGGCCAGATACAGCAGTACGCCCATATCCACAGGGGATATTTCCCCGCGCCATGCTGTTCTCTTCCTTTCCAATACCTTTCCCGCCAGAACAACGGCGCCCAGCACCGCAGCCGGGATCAAAAGCAATGTGGAGGTCCCTGAGAAAAAGGAAAATTTATACCCTCCGATTTCATGATATTTATTCCCAAAATACAAAGGAAAAACCGTGAGCATCAGAAACATCCAGCAGCCCGTCAGAAACTGGGCGGCATCCCGGATATTTCCCAAAAACCAATCCGTCCCTTTCTCTTTTTCCGGCACTGCTTTTTCTTTATCCGTCACCGCTTCCTCCTGCCCTTTCCTTTCCGTCAGCTGTTCCATGGAAATTCCTCCGTCTGAAAATCCATCCTTTTACCCGTAACCGGATGATAAAAACATAAATGACAGGCACATAAGCAGATCCCGCCTATCCCCTGTTGCATGGAATATTCCCTGCTTTTTTCACTGCCGTACCTGGTATCTCCCAGCAATGGCAGACCCGCATGGGCAAACTGTACCCGGATCTGGTGATGGCGTCCGGTCAGCAGCCGGATGTTAACCAGGGCCTGCTCCTCCTGCATTTTGACCGCTTCATAAACCAGCTCCGCCCGTTTGGCATCCTTCGTTCCCGGCGGGACCACTGCGGAGGTATTCTTTTTTCCGTCACGAAGCAGATAGTCCGTCAGGGTAATACTGCGGCCGGGTACAGGATCCGGATCCGCTTCGCCGGTATAAACCAGCGCACAATAATCTTTTTCCATAAAGCGGGCCTGCTTTTTATTTTTCCCGGTTTCCTGACCGGAACCATGGGCGGCCTGACGGCTCAACTCTGCAGCCGCCTCCGGCGTTTTTGCAAAAACAAGGATTCCGCAAACAGGCTGATCCAGCCGGTGCACCACACCCAGATAGGGATTCCTCCCGCCCAGGTAGTTTTTCAGTTCACTGACCATATCCGCTTCCCCCAGCCTGGCACTCTGTACGGCTATGCCGGGAGGCTTGAAGCAGACGAGTATGGATGTATCTTCTGCCAGTATTGTAGCTTTCATGATTGTCATTTATCCCTTCAGTCCATATTCTTTGCTTTTCCAAACCGAAAAATACGGCCCAACCCGTGACGAAGTCATGGCTTGGGCCAAGAAACAGGCCAGGCTGGTTAGTTCCCTTATTTTTTTTATTATAGCATTGTTATACTTTTTTTTCCAGTTATACAAATGGGGGCCAGTGCGCAACCGATGGCTATCGGTCACTTTTCAATTACATTTCAGAATCCATCACTTTGCTTCCCCACCGGAATGTTCCGGCAGGAATCCCCTTCTGCTTTGCCATCTGATCCGCCATCAGCTGTAAAGGAAGAATCTGAACCAACGGCGCAAGGTACTCTTCCGTTTTCTCCAATTCTATAAGGAACAGCCTTTCACCCGGCTCAACCGGGCAGCCTTTCTCCGTGATTACTACCGCTGTCCCTCCTTTTTCCACAATGTTTTCAGCCATTTTACAGTTCATAACGGCACCGGGGCCGGAAGGTGCAAAAATAATCGCATGAAACCCTTGTTCCACCATTTCCAACGGCCCATGCTTAAATTCCGCTTCATCAAATGCCATAGCCGGAAATTTTACAATTTCCCTGAAAAATAAGGCGCCTGCCTGAACGCTTCCCAGCGAATATCCTCTGCCCATAATAGAAACGCAGGAACAGTCTTTCAAAAAGGCCTGTATTATCTCTTTCCACCTATGCTTCCCGTCCAGTACCTTCTCCATGTAAGAAACGCTCTTTTTTATTTTTTCCAACATGCTGCCTGTTCTGCCTTCAGCAATTGCCGAGGCCAAAAGCAGTGTGATACAGACGGATGCCATATAAGTCCTTGTTGTAACCGCTTCTTCTTCCATTACATGCAGAGGAAGTACCAGGTTTCCCCTTCGTGCCAATGTACTTGCCGTATCATTCGTGACAGCAATTACCATGATATCCTCAGGAAGCTCCTGAAGTAAATGGACCATTTCCGCGCTTTCTCCGGATTGTGAAATAAGAATCAGCAATGTATTATTATCAAGGAAATCCTTTTCGTAATAAAGAAGCTCGCCTGTTGAAATCACCTGATTATCCACACCATGCTGTTTTAAATAAATTCCCGCCCCTATGGCACAAAAATGAGAACTTCCCATTCCTGAAAAAACCAGCTTTTTAAAAGGTCCATTATATAATTGACATATTCTTTCCAATAGCCCGGAGCTTTCATAATATTCCAGGCACCCCATCACCTGTTCCGGCTGGGTGAGGACATCCTCCAGATAGTTCCCCATATGCAATCTCCTCCATATCTCTTCCGCTGCCTATGTAATAACCGGCGGCCCGGTTTCCTAAACGTAAGGATTCCTCTAAACCCATTCCCCTTAACATGCCGGTGCAGAATCCGGCGTTAAAATGATCGCCTGCTCCGGTGAGAATTACGGGATTTTCAATTTTTTCTGTTTTTACATATACTTCTTCTTTGTTCCAAAAACATTGTGCCCCATCGCTTCCGTGAGAAACAATCATACAATCCGGAAGCCCTTCCGCCAATATTCTGCCCGCCGGTTCCTCTGTTTTTATCTTCCTAAACTGCTGTGTGAAACTTTCCTCCTCCTTTTTGTTCAGTCCAAGAATCACCTTTTTCCGCTTTGCCAAACGCTTCAGCAGGGAAGCAAGCCCTTTCATATCTTCCTGACTTCTTGCCGATAAGTCAGCCAGATCAAAAAACAGGAATTCCGGCATTTCCGGCTCCGTAAGAAATGGTTCCAGATATAAAAGAATATCATTCATATATAAAAAGGCACTCCAGTTAACAATCCCTATCAGACTGCATTCCTTCCAGATACGAATCAGTTCTTCCCAATTAATACGGCTTATGAAGTCCTCACAGCTCATTTCCATACTATCCAATTGTCCCAGCATAAGCTTGCCGTTACCAAACTCCAGGGCGGTACAGCGGTTAGCCCGTCCTATGCTCATCCACGCCACCCTGTCGTTTACTTGTCCGATTAAATCTCCACAGCCGTCAAGCATACCCATACAGGTCGTGGGAATTCCCAATGCGGCCATTGCACCTGCCATCAAAGGCCCATTCCCCCCAAGCCTTACCCCGGCCGGCGACAGCTCTATGTCCGAGCTTCTGCCGCAGTTATTCAGCAGATACCTTCCTAAATCCTCCATACTGTCCCAAAACACACAGCCTTCTCCGGTTCTTTCTTTAATCAGCCTGTATATTTCATCCCGGTAGCCGTCAAAACCAATAAAACACTTTTTTTCCATCTCTTTACCCTTTCACCGATCCTACCATGACCCCTTTTACAAAATACTTCTGCACGAAAGGATAGACTACCAGAATAGGTAATGTGGTTATAACAATAGTCGCTGCCCGGATAGACTGGGACGGAGGGACAACATCCAGGGAATTATAGGCCTCCGCGCCCAAATCCCCGATACTTGAAGCGGCCGTAATGATATTCCGCAGAATGTTCTGCATAGGCAGCAGCGGGGTCTTGTTGATATAAAGCATAGCGTCAAACCAGGCATTCCAATGGCTTACCGCATAGAACAGGCCGATTGTGGCAATGGAGGCCTTGGATAACGGAAGCACTACTTTGGTCAAAATCTGTACGTCATTCGCCCCGTCAATAACAGCCGCCTCTTCCAGGCTTTTAGGTATCGCGTAGAAGAAATTCCTCATGATAAGCAGATTCCATGTATTCACCAGACAAGGCAGAACCATGGACCAGCGGGAATCAATCAGCCCCAGCCCTTTTACCAGAATAAAGGTGGGTATCAGCCCTCCTGAAAAAAGCATGGTAAAAAATACGAATCCCGTAATAACCGTCTTACCCTTCAGGTTGTCTTTGGATAAACCATAAGCGAGGGATATAGTAACCGCCAGGTTCAGAACGGTTCCCACAAAGACACGGAACAGCGTGTTACTGTAGGCCCGGATTATATTCCTGCCGCTGGCAAACAGCATTTCATATGCGGAGAAATCAAAATCCTCCGGAATGATAATGAAGGTCCCCCTCCGCGCAATTTCCGCCTCACTCACAAAGGAAGTCATTACCACTGTAAAAACAGGCACAATTATCAAAAAAATAAACAGGCACATCAGCAAGACATCCACCGCCTGAAAAATGGTCTCGCCGGACAATTTCTTTTTCATTACCAGATTCCCCCCTGTCCCATTTTTTTAGTAATCTTATTCGTACCCAATACCAATATCAAAGAAATAACGGAAGTAAACAGATTAACCGCAGCCGCAAAGGAATAATTCTGGTTGACAACGCCTTCCCGGTATACATAGGTGCTTATAATATCGGCAGTCGAATATATTTGCGGGGAATACAGCAGCAGAACCTTTTCATATCCCAGGTTCAGAATACTTCCCACCCTTAGAATCAGCATAATAGTAATAACCGGCATGATACCGGGAATCGTGATGCTTACCATCCGCCGCAGTACCCCCGCGCCGTCAACCATAGCCGCTTCGTACAATTCCTTGTCGATACTCGTCATGGCTGCAATAAAAACTATGCTTTCCCATCCGATACTCTGCCACACCTCCGAAATGGTATATATACTCCGAAACCATTCCGGCTGCCCTAAAAAGGGAATCGCTTCCCCACCGAAGGCTGTGACAATCGCATTAACAAGTCCGCCGTCTACCGAAGTGAGGGTACGTATCATGCCGCAGACAATTACAGCGGACAGGAAATGGGGCAGATAAGAAACTGTCTGTACCGTTTTCTTAAAAAACTTCCCCTTTAATTCATTGATAAAAAGCGCCAGAATAATAGAAAGCGGAAAACTCCAGATCAAAGAATAAATGCTTAAAAGCAGTGTATTTCTGATTAACCGGAGACAGTAGGCAGATTTAAAAAATTTCAGGAAATGCTTCCATCCAACCCAATCGGAAGTAAAGATACCCTGGATCCCCCAAAAAGGCTTGTAATCTTCAAAGGCAATGACAATACCAAACATAGGCAGATAACAGAAAATAAGATACCAGAGCAGACCAGGCAGCATCAGAAGATAAATAAACCGGTCTCGCTTCAGGTAATATCTTAAAGGCTTTTTCTCTTTTTGCTTCATGTAATTTCTCCCCTGCGGAATCGCCCGGAATAATTATTCGTTGAATCACTTTCTCACGTACTGTGCAGTAAATGCACAGTACTGAGTGAACAGTAACAATTATTCTTCTCAGACAGTTCCTTACTATACAGGCAGCCGGGTTAACGGCTGCCTGATCGTTTTATCCTCTTTCATGAAATCAGTGTAACTGTTAAGTGCCTCCGCAGTTACAAATCATTCTCCCTTTAATTGGTTATATTGCCTTGTGTATTCGTTAATATAATCATCCAGCCCCATCTGATAACAATCCTCAACAAATTTATCCCATGTATCAAAGGATCGGGTCCCGTTAACGAACTTAACCAGCTCTTCATCCTTAAATGTGTTCAGGTCATTTAAAGTAGGAATATTCTCAGCCAGAGAAACGGTATCCCAATTGATCCCGCTTTCAATTCCCGGATCGATTGTGGCGTCAAAATCATCCAGATGCTGCTGCAGCCAGAGATTCTCCATGGTCTGAATCCCTTCCTCATCGTATTCTGTGGTTTGAATTTCCAAAGGCAGCCCAAGGGAAACGAGGAAATCACGGGCATAGGTAGGGCCGCCCTCTATAGGAAGAACCGCTTTGTTCTTTTCCGCGTCCTCCACATCCGGATTATACTTCCAATACTTTCCTTCCAGGCCGTACATTTCGTTGGTATAATTCTCCCATTCAAAAGACCACTCCACAAACTTCATAACTGCTTCCGGATGTTTGCATTTGCTGCTGATGAGCATACCGTTGGTCCCGCCCAGCGCTTTTGTCTGTATCAGGTTTCCGTTAGGCCCTGTAATTCCCGGCTCATTGATTCCGTAAACATAAGTATGCTTGCTTCTGTCAAAATCCTTTAGATTCTGTCTTAAAATAGGTTCATTCACCATTATCCTGGAATACCAGATTGCTGATGCTCCTACCGCGCCTTTCGCAATCTGCTGTTTAATGGTATCCACATCCATGGTAAAACTTTCCTTATGGATTATGCCGTCTTTATACCATTGGTTCAGCTGTTTCAAGAAATCGACATATCCGTCCGCTATCCATTCCGGCTTTACTTTCCCGTCTGTTTCATCCAGCCATTTCCCGTTTCCTGTTTTTACATATCCCCCAAGAAAAACCGACTCCACCCTGTCCAAGACGTCTGTGGATCCTCCCTTTTCCAAAATCAGGGGAATTGTTTCCCCATTGCCATACGGATCCAAATCCTTAATTTTGTATAGGTACTCGTTCAGTTCGTCAAATGTTTCCGGCATTTTCATTCCAACCAGATCCAGCCAGTCATTCCTTACAAAGACCTGATAAGGTGTGGTATCCGTCATTCTGGGAACCGCCCAGATCGTGCCATCCTGATCCGTAACGCCGTTCCATGCTCCCCATGGCTCCCACAGATCGTACAATTCCTTGGCTTCCGGTGCTTTTATATAGTCCGTCAGCGGAAGGATAATCCCGTCTTTGGCATAATCCCCCCAGTTTCCCCACCAGGCATCGATCTGATCGCCGCCTGCCAGCAGCAGGTTCAGCTTTTCCGTAGCCGCCGCTCCGTCGGACGGCGGCATGATGATCTCCACCTTTACACCGGTTTTCTCCAGAATATAATCCTGCATTTCCTGGTATACGGAAGTGTCGCTTCCTGCTTCCGCTCCCGCCACGGAGAATGCCCCGGAATTATTGTATATAACAATCGTGGGCGCTTCACCCTCCTGCGCTTTTGCTTCACTCTGCGCCTCTGTCTGCGGACTGCCGCTTTCCGTGTCCTTTGCCTCAGACGGTCCGGCCGTCTCCGCCGCCCCGCAGCCTCCTATCATACCCATAATCATTGCCGCCGAAACCAGCAATGCCAATCCTTTTTTCCGCTTCATGCAAATACCTCCTCCTCTTTTCCTGTTACCACTCGTACCTTTTCAATAACAACGTCTTTACTTTGCCCGCAACACCTCTTTCATATAAAATAAAAAGCCCCTTTTCATCTGCACAGATATCCGCATACCCGCCATTTTCATCTACTTCCGTCACCGGCTTCCATGTCGCTGCATCATCCGGGCTTTCATATACCGTCAAATGAATCCGATCCCCATAAAAATGCACGGGATCACGATGGGCACAGTTCACAAAATATAAGTTTTCTCCCGCCCTTACCATGCTTCCAAAGCAGGTCGGGTCCGGCAGGGAAGTCTCGTTCCATACCGCTTCAAGTCCCGATAACCCACGGTCCGCAATACCCATCACCCGGCATTTTTCATATCTCTCGTTACGGAAATTAAAAAGGAATTTCCCTACTGACAACTGGGCCACCGTCGTTTCATTGGCATTTTCAATCCCTTGTGTCATAAAGCCCGGCTTCCAGCTTTTTCCCCGGTCATCACTGTAAATGCATCCTGCTGCGGAGGGGAAATGATTTTTTATCCGTCCTGACTTGTCCAAATCCAGCCGTATTTCCCCCCTGGCAAGCCATATGGGTACCACCAGCCTTCCTTTATCCGTTACGATTCCATGCCCCGGACCGGAAGCACATACATTCCAGCACCATGGCAGCGCCCGGAAGCAATCGGTGATTTCCACGGGCTTCCCAAAGGAAATTCCTTCATCCTGGCTGCAGCAGTACCACGCCTTTTCATAGTCCTGGTGGAATAGCAAATGCACCCTTCCGCCATCCGCAATGAGTACCGGATTACTCCAGGTAATAACCCTGTCCCCGTTTTCCCTGTCCGGTATTTCATGGGGATAAACCGGACTGCCGAATGTCTTTCCGCCATCCACGCTGCGCCTGACCGTTATCCACACAGCCGACCAGTCATTTCCTGCTTCCTTCCTGGATTCATACGCGATAAGAACCGTGCCTTTTTGGGTAATGGTGACTGCAGGAATACGGTACTCCATAAACCTGCCTGCCCCATATTCTTCTATTTTTGTTGTATATACCAGTTTCAATCCAAATCCCCTATTTCATCTAATAGCCGTTTCTCCTGTTCCGTAACAGGACTGAACGGAGGCCTGCAGCTGCCGCAGGAAATACCCTTTCGTTCCAACAGGTATTTCACTGCCGTGATATCCCGAACACATAAAAGCCTGTCAATAATACGGCATGCCTCATGCTGTATCGCTTCCGCTTCCTGCATATTTCCTTCCTCGTATGCATGCAGGATCCGCTTGAACTTTTTCAGCATAAAGTTATAGGTACTTCCGATAGCTCCATCCACTCCCACCGGAAGGGAATACAAAAAGGATTCATCCTGTCCGAACATAATCTTCAGTTCCGGGTAACGGGTGCGGATCCGTTCCAGTTCATATAGATTGGAATCCGTATATTTCAGCCCGCCTACCCTGCAATGTTCCATTATTTGTGCCAGATTGGAGGCATTGATTGTCACTCCTGAATATTGGGGGAAATTATAAACCACCACCGGTACATCCACCGAATCCGAAATGGTTTCATAATAACTGACAATTTCTTCAAATTTAAAGTCATAATAAAAGGGCGGCACGCTCGATACGGCGCTTGCCCCAGCCTTCTGCGACTCCCGGGCCAGATAAGCTGCCTGCTTCGCTCCGATTTTTCCCACATGGGCTATTACCGGAACCCTCCCTTCCGCCGCCTCGGCTACCGCAGCGGTAATGCGTATTCTTTCTTCATCCGTTAAAAGAAAGCACTCCCCCGTACTCCCGGTGACATAAAAGCCATCCGCACCTTCCTCCAATAATAAACGGACAAGTTTTTTTAATTCTCCGTAATTTACATTTCCTTCCCCGTCAAATGGTGTTACCAATGCGGGAACAATCCCTTTCAGTTCCATACGTCCCCATTTCCCTCAACTTTCTTCTTTTTCTGTTTTTGTATTTTTCACAAAAAGTAAATTATCCCATGCAGCTGCGCCGATACTGCTTTTTCTTACTATCAGCTTCGGATGGATCAGGCGGAAAAGCTCCTCGTCCCTGCTTCCGTCTATTATCCCCTTAAGCATTGTTATCCCCTCCTTTCCCATCTCCACCGCTCTTGGCGATACCGAAGAAAGCGGGACGGACAGCCGGTTGCAGAGGTTACTGTCGTCATTGCCCACAATTTTTACATCCAGTCCCGGCAGAAGCCCTCTCTCCTGTAAAATTGTATAGAGTACGGTGGCTGTTGTATCATCAAAGCAAAGCACGCCGTCAGGATAATCCTCTCTGTCAAAAATAGACCTTATACGTTGCTGCAGCTCCTCTTCCCCATAGTTCCCAAGAATCATTTCCTTCTTTTCCACTTTTTCGGAACTGCTTCTAAGAGCGGTTTCATAACCATAATACCGTTCTATGGCGGTTGAGTATTTTCTCTGCGAGAAATAAGACAGCTTACGGCAGCCCTGGTCAATCAAATGTCTGGCTGCCATAAAAGCGCCATAATAATTATTTACCCCGATAAAAGGGACATCCAGGCCATCAATGCTCCGATAGCAGATTACAAACGGAATACTTCTTTTTTTTAATTGTAAAAAGGAATCAAAACTCTGTTCTGAATTGATAATAGGAATAATAATACAGCCATCTGCCTGCATATCTATCATTCTGAGAACATTGCTTCGCTGCCTCTCCGGAGAATTATCACTGCTGGAAAGCACAACATTGATATTATGGGCGGAAGCAAACTGCTCAATGCCGGATATAAACTGGGGATAGATATCTCCCATAATAGATGGTAAAATCACCCCTACATTGAGCATCTTCTGCAGACGTCTGCCCGATATATAGGTTCCGCTTCCTTTTACAGAACACAGATACCCCTCCTCTTCCAGTTCTGATACCGCCTTATCGATGGTATTCCGGGCAACTTCAAATTTTCTGCTTAAAAAGGTCCGTGAGGGTATTTTACTGCCCGCTTTCAGACCTGAAATAGCCTTTATTATTTCTCTTTTTACTTCCTGATATCTGAGCGGCATCTCCTATCCTTCCTAAAAAGCGCAAAAATATTGTGCATATCGCACATATTTATGCCATATTTTCCCATAGTTTTTATATATATTTCTTACACTGTAATTCTAATCAAAGAAGGTGAGAACGTCAATAAGTTCGGCATTTATTACGCATCTTCTTTTATTATTGAGCAGATATGTAGTATTCTGCTTATTTTCAGGCATCTTTTTTATAAAAAAAAGACCGATATCGGCCATTTTTTTATGGCAGATATCAGCCTTCCTGTGAACTTTGTTATTTTAGTTCCTTATTTATTTTGTCAAGTTTTTCCTGCAAATACCGTTTATGATATTTAAGCTGCGCATACCTAATGACCTTCCCATAATACACCGGATTCCCTGCCCCTCCCACAATACCGATAAGCGGAAGCCCCTGTATAAACTTTGCAAGGAGCATATCCAGTGCAAATACATCCGCCGTCCTCCTGATCTGCTGTGTAACATCATCTTCAGCATGATTTCCATGCCACTCTTTCGCAAGGATCCTATCCACCTCAGCATTCACCCTGACCCATTCTTCACCATGGGATAATGAGGCCTCCATCATCTTTAGAATCAGCAGCTTTTCCTCCGTTGCGTCATAGGTAAAACCATATTGAAGTGCTGTTTCATAAATCCCCCGTAAAATAAAACCGGTAAAAACCACAATATCCGGAAGCCCGATCCCCAACACTCCCAGCCCAATCCCCTCGGCGGCAGTAACCGCCATATCCCTGACCCCCGAGGCTCCTGCCTTTTTCCGAAGCTGTTTCAGTTCCTTCCGGGTTCCTTTGATACCTATCGCGTAGTTCTGAATCTCATAATCCTTTTCAAGCTGATCTTTCCGGATGGTTTTCTCTATAATCCCCGTACCCTGTTCAAATACGACGGAAAAGGCCTTACAGAAAGCGGCCCGCAGATTATCGTATATCTTAACCGGAATTTTCTGTTCCAGTTTTTCTTTCCATACTAAAACAGAAGGACCGACGGTACTCTGACGCATTGCCGCTTTTTCCAGCCGTTCCTCCTGCTTTGTTATATACTTCCATTCTTTTTCATATGCTGTTTTTGTTCTGCTGTTTTCATCCTTTAAAAACATGGATACCTCACAAGTCAATTCCTTACAAGCCGGTCTGTTTTCTACAGTACCCACCCCAGAATCGCAAACGATTTGGGATTTCAGCTATACCTTAAACCGGTACCCAACGCCCCATAATCGCAAACGATTTGGGATTTCTGCTATACTTTAAACCGGTACCCAACGCCCCAAATCGTTTCAATATACTGGGGATTGGCCGTATCCACTTCTATCTTCTCCCGGATTTTTTTGATATGCACAGTAACGGTTGCGATGTCACCGATGGAATCCATATCCCAGATTTCACGGAACAGCTCTTCTTTGGTGAATACATGATTGGGATTTTCCGCCAGGAAAGTGAGCAAGTCAAATTCCTTGGTGGTAAATGCCTTTTCTTCCCCATTGATATAAACACGTCTTGCCGTTTTATCAATACGGATTCCACGGATTTCCACGATATCGTTGGTTTTCTGCTGGGAGCTCACCAGCCGGGTGTACCGGGCAAGATGAGCCTTTACCCTGGCGACCAGTTCACTGGGGCTGAACGGTTTTGTCATATAATCGTCGGCTCCCAGACCCAGTCCTCTTATTTTATCAATATCGTCCTTTTTCGCAGAAACCATGAGTATGGGAATATTCTTTTCATCCCGGATACGGCGGCAGATTTCAAAACCATCCATTCCCGGAAGCATTAAATCCAGGATAATGAGATCGTAATCGGAACTCACAGCCCGTTCCAGCCCTTTATCCCCTTCATGCTCTATTTCCACCTGAAAGCCTGACAGCTCCAGGTAATCCTTCTCCAAATCTGCAATTGCCTCTTCATCTTCAATAATTAATATCTTATTCATTTTCCTCTGCCTCCCTGTATTTTCTGATTACGAAATGTAAACAGGTACCTTCTCCTTCCTTACTGGTCGCCCAGATGTAACCGCCATGATCCTCAATTATTTTTTTAACAATAGACAGGCCGATACCGCTGCCGCCCATGGCGGAGTTACGGGAAGCGTCCGTGCGGTAGAACCGTTCAAAAATATTTCCCAGATCCTTTGCCGCTATGCCTTTGCCGTTGTCGTCTATTTCCACCCGGATGGAATCCACCTCATCCAGGATTCGTATGTTGATAATTCCTTTTGGTTTATCAATATATTTAATGCTGTTTCCGATAATGTTGTTGATTACCTTTTTCAGCTGTTCCGGATCCGCGATAATCCGGGTATCGGGATCCACCAGATTGGAATAATTCAATTCGATGTCTTTTGACTCCAGATCAAGACCCACATCCTCCACGCAATCCTGGAAGAATTCGGCTACATTGATCCGATGGAAATTATAAGGTATCCGGTTGCTGTCAATTCCCGAATAATAGGTCAGCTCATTGATCAGCCGGTTCATATCGTTGGCTTTATTGTAAATGGTTTTGATATAACGGTCTATTTTCTCCGGCGTATCCGCCACACCGTCCATAATCCCTTCCACATAACCCTTTATAGCTGTAATAGGCGTTTTCAGGTCATGGGAAATATTGCTCACCAGCTCTTTGTTCTGCCGTTCATTCTGTATTTTCTCTTCCGTAGATTCCTTCAGACGCAGACGCATATCCTCGTAGTTGCGGTAAAGCTCCCCGATTTCATTGGTATCCTCTGAAGTGAGGGTGTATTCAAAGTTCCCCTCCGCTATATTCTGCATGGCTACATTCAGCCGGTTGATAGGGGCAAATACACTTTTATAAATCCATTGTGTCAGAATAATACTGGTAACAATGAGAATAATTACAATAGCAAAGAACATATAAATAAGGAGCGCCTTGGATATGACGCTGTTTACCCTGGTAATGATAAATACGCTTCCTTCCGACCCGTCGGAAAAATGGAAATCTATTTGTTTTACCAGCTTCTGCATATCATTATAGTAATATCCGGCATTGGTATCCCGGCTTTCAAAGCCATATGCGGGAAGCCTGCCAAATATTTTCTGGGTTGCGGTTTCATTCCCCGAATAATATATGCTGTCGCCTTTCCTTACTAATATATAGGAAGAACGTTTAAAAGCGTCCTCGTTCATCGCCGCCAGGTAGGTTTTGTCCTCCAGCAAGGACGGATCCGACTCTGCAGTCAGTTCCAAATCACAAAAAATATCATCAGTAATATCACTGAAGGAAGCGAGGGAATCGGACATGGTGCTGTAGTCCGTGGTTTCAAAACCATAACTTAAATCAGAATTGTGTACCAATACAGCTCCGATAGCCAGAAATGCTATCGCCGACAGAACCAGGGGCAGCAGGATGACGGTTAAAAATGTGATAATTAGCTTCGTTCTGAATTTCATTGCATATCCCTATCCTTCCCTGAGTATCCGATGTTATACCGCCATATGACTCATACCCGCTGCGCGGGCATGGCCTCCGGCGGAATATAGCGCCCGGATTTCTGCGGTGAACGCAGAAACCGGATGCGCAGGCATGGCCTCCGGCGGAATATAGCGCCCGATTTCTGCGGTGAACGCAGAAACCGGATGCGCAGGTATAATGTCCATTCTGTGGACATTATACCATAGAAAGAAATCCTAAATATAAAAACGGGAAAATAAATTTATAAAAAAACTATAAAAACGTTGACAAAAAGAAATTGCTTTGCTATAGTAACAGTAACAGTTATCGTTTTTAACAGAAAGGAGGCGCGGGATGACGCTGAAATACAGCCGTCAACGGGAAGCCATCAAAGATTTCCTGATGACAAGAATTGACCATCCGACGGCAGATGTAGTTTACAGCAATGTGAGAACAGAATTTCCTAACATCAGTCTTGGTACTGTATACCGAAATCTTACGCTGCTGGCAGATCTTGGCGAGATTGCAAGATTACGCGTCGGCGATGGTGTTGACCATTTTGATGCAGACACCAGCCCCCATTATCATTTTGTCTGCAGCGAGTGCGGCAGTGTGATTGATTTGGATATGGAGAATATCGATAATATCAATCAGACAGCAGCCAAAAATTTCGACGGACAGATTACAGGTCATGTCACTTATTTTTACGGCCTGTGTCCGCACTGTAAAGAAAGTAAGCGTAAGGCTCTTTCTTAAGTTTCAAACTGCCATCCACAACTCCCGGTTAACCGGTGCAGTTGTAACAAAATAAAAATTATTATTATAAAAGGAGAAAAAGATTATGAAATTTGTATGTCAGGTATGTGGTTATGTTTATGAAGGCGAAAAAGCACCGGAGAAATGTCCTGTTTGCGGCGCACCCGCAGAGAAATTTACCGCACAGAGCGGAAAAATGGAATGGGCTGCCGAGCATGTTGTAGGTGTTGCTCAGGGTGCAAGTGAAGATATTATGGAAGACCTGAGAGCTAACTTCGCAGGAGAGTGCTCTGAAGTAGGTATGTACCTTGCTATGGCAAGAGTAGCTCACAGAGAAGGCTATCCTGAAATCGGCCTTTACTGGGAAAAAGCTGCTTATGAAGAAGCAGAGCACGCTTCCAAATTCGCTGAACTGCTTGGCGAAGTAGTAACCGATTCCACAAAGAAGAACCTGGAAATGAGAGTAGAAGCAGAAAACGGCGCAACCGCTGGTAAATTCGACCTGGCTAAGCGCGCAAAAGCTGCTAACCTTGACGCTATCCATGATACCGTTCATGAAATGGCAAGAGATGAAGCCCGTCACGGCAAGGCATTCCAGGGCTTACTGGAGAGATACTTCGGTAAATAATTATAAGAACTCCTCCAAGAGATCTATATAAACAACACAAAGGACATCCCGGTTTCTGTATGGAAACCGGGATGTTTTTTGGTTAATAACTCAAACTTTGCAGTTGCCGAATGGCCTTCCGCCGGCTGTCTGCGTGGCGTTGCAGGGACTGAAAAGGAATTTTCACAGGTCCGTCAGTCTGGACATTCCGATGAGCCCAGGGACGTCAAGTGTGTCAGATGAGGCTAACACACTTGACTGGTCTCATCTTCATAGCCTGAAAGGTACCTGCGAAAATTCCTTTTCAGTCCCTGCA
>NZ_QUES01000061.1:0-22177 GCF_003478085.1 Eisenbergiella sp. OF01-20
TTACCGGGGCTAATGTTTCACTTATTTTGGGACATTTTCAAAAACGCTTGACACAGTAATTAAATAATTTTTATCCTTAGTCAGGGAATACAGTTCCGTAAACAGTGTGATGAGCCAAGGTGCGTTATAAAGCCTGATCTGTCCCCTGTCCTTTCCTACGTTTCCGAAGACCTCACCCGTCTCCTCTTCGAAAAATTCTCTTTTCATAAAGGTGATGTAATGCTTCAGGGAGTCCATCAGTGCATCATCCTGATACTTCTGAAGGTACTTAACGATTAACAAAGCCATCCCAACCCGTTCCCGGCAAGCATTATGGTCAAGCACCTGTGCATCAAAGATACAGTTTTTCTCCGTATTATCATAAATCAGATAGCTACCGTCAAGATGACTGCCCGCCCTGCTATACTGCTGTTTTTCCCGAATAAAGCGTACTCGCTTTTCCAGTATTTGTGTAAAACGTTCCTTTACAATAAAATCCGCATAGGTTATTCTATCCCCGTAAAATATCAGGAAACGGTGTTCTCCCGTACAACGCGGGTACCAGATAACCTGTACCCTTCCATTCTGCAGGGTGTAGGGAATTTCTTTCCCCCTGCACACAATTCTCACCTTCTCCGTCATATGCAAAAGGGTAAAAGTGAAAGAAATATTATCTTCCGGAAATACGGTCTGATTCTCCGCTTCAATCCCTATGTAAGATTCCGTCCGATGAGCAATCTCTTCAAAATCCTGCTCGTTCCGATACCAGAATAGCTTCCATTCCAGCACATAGTTTTCTTTACCGAGAAGTTCGAGATGCTCAATATCAAAAACAATTTCTCCCCGATGGTTTGATTGACAGCCATTTACACTATAGCTGTCGATTGCTCCCCGCACCAGTACCAACCCCAGATTGATATCACTTTTTCCCATTTTACATGCTCTGACAAAGGCCGAATGATGGCCGCACCATATATGCGCATGACAGTGGTTTGTCAAACATTCCCCTGCATCTGTATAAATATCATTAAACGGAACAGCTATACTCATTTCACCGTGTTCCACAAAAACATCCATTGTACCCGGATTATGGACGGTATAACGTTCGTTCAGACAGCCGGTCTCATCAAAAAAACGTTCTGCCATCACCTTAAGAAGCCCGTTGGAATAAACCGCTTTACTGCAGTTATCACTCTCTTCAAAAGAAATAGGCCTCATCTCTATCTTTTCCGCCATAGCCTCCGTATAATTATCAAGCCTGATCCTCCCCCATTCCAATCCGTCAGCACACCAGTTCATTCCGTTTTTATCCTGTCGATTTACGATCGAGCGGATCGTTCCATTATCCGGATCATGTGTTATCAGAAACACTCCGTTTTTCATCTTCATCTCCATCTGCCCGTTTTAGCGGGCATACATATAATACCTGCGATTATTTCTCAGCAGTATCTGTCAGGCTTAGAATATGTCTACAGAATTCAGTGATGTCACAGCATATCCCATAATCCGCATACCGGAAAATCGGCGCTTCGGGATCCAGGTTAACCGCTATCACGGTGCCGGAACATTCCATTCCTACAATATGATGGACTGCTCCTGAAATTCCCAGGGCAACATAGACTTTAGGTGACACATTTCTACCGGTAAGCCCTACCTGCTCTTCATAAGAAAATTCTCCGTTCTCCACACAGGCTCTTGTGGCCGTAACTGCTCCCTGGCACCTGTCGGCCCATTCCAAAATCTGTTTTTTACAGGAAACCGCTCCCTTTCCCACAGATAAAATAAGTGTTTCTTCTTTTGACTCCAATGTGCGTACCGTTGCCATGGCAGGCCTGGTCCTGCAACGAATTATTGCGGTCAGGCTGCCGCTAAAAGCCGGCCTTATCATGTGAAGCTCTCCGCCTTCCACCGACAGTGCCGTACAATCCGCACACAAACCAGTTTCCAGAAGAGCTGCAACCGCAGATGCAGCATATCTGGATCTCCAGTCGGAAGGAAACAGAACCGCAGGCGGATTCGACCGTCTTACCAGTTCCGCAAAGGAATGCAATTGTTCTTTACTTAAAGTTTTGTTCTCTGTCAGATCTAACGGTACCAGGTACACCTGTTTTGCAAGTCTTCCGGCTACTGTCTCCAGAACAGGATCTGTTATCCACAAGAACGGCAGCTTTTCTTCTGATTTCTCTTCCGCATTCTGGATTTTGCAGAAACCATCTTCGTTTTTTTCCAGTGCCTTTCGGATAATCTTACAAATATCCCGGGGCGCGATCATCTGACAATTTCTCCGTCCGCCTGTATTTTCGCAGCTTCTAATCACTTGTGTCGGAGAACCCATAAGGCCGCACCGTGCAGGATCTGCCCCAAGATTTTCGGCTGACATTATCTGCAGTTTCCCTTTTTGAGCAAACAGGCACGGAAAACGGATATCCCAGGCTCTTTCTACCGTCAGAAGAGCTGGAAATCCCGTTCTTATATGCCCTGTCCGTGTTTTGCAGATCAGATGTCTGCCCTCTGTCTTTGCACCCATCACCCGGGGTACTAATTCCAGTCCAAGCATAGCCGCAAGCTCAGGCCCTACCTGGGCTGTTTCTCCATCGATACTCTGCCGTCCGCAGAGAATGAGGTCGTAAGTCTCTCTGCGCAGCCAGCAGCTAAGTACATATGAAGTTGCCAGCGTATCTGATCCGGCAAAAGCCATATCGCTTAAAAGCACCGCATCCACAGGCCCCAGGCGGGTGAGTTCCTCCAGCCAGGAAGCTGCCTCCGGTCTTCCCATTGTTAACAGCGTTATCTGATCCGGCATCAATTGTAACGCACATTCCAGTGCACTTGTATCAAAAGGATTAAATGAACCGTCCGCCATCTGCTTCATGCATACTATTATCCGCATTCCTACCTCTTTTCAGTCCAGGCATGCTCCGGGTCGCTGCTCCTGTTAAAACCCTGATGGTCACCCGCCATCAGCCACAGAAAATAGGAGGCATACCCCGGCGCCATAACGGTTGTATGATACCCAAAGGGCAATTCCACCAGTTCATCATTTTTAACACGATAAGCCTCATCCACCTCTCCGTCTGCCGTATACAGACATTGCACCCCAAACCCTTGAATCGGATCGAACATAAAATAATAAATCTCCTCTGCGATACATTCTGCAGGCATATTATCCTCATCATGTTTATGAGGCGGAAAACCTGCCCAGTTTCCCTGCGTTACATAGGATTCCCCTATGGTAAGAACCCTGGCATTGGAATTGCTGTCAATAATAAAGCTTGTCTCCCGTTCGTAAGGCTGTTTTCCCAACATCTTTAATGTCACATGGTTTTCCCTCAGCAGCTGAGGCTGTGTTTTTTCATCCGCCACAGCTGCGCATACTGCAATTTTCACATGATCCAGCGCTTCTATCGAAAGCTTCTGTTTTACGGGCATATAAAAACTTTCCGCTTTCCGGTTTTCAAATACCGTATTTCTGTTACCCACTCTCTCCCAAATCGTATCTCCAAAACGCACGTCGCAATGCCCTTCCAGCATAATGAATGCAGTCTCTTTATCCAGCGTATCAAAATCCTGTAGATCTCCTGCATCCAGTTCAATCATGCCAAATTCAAGACGTTTAAGGGAACATTCTCCAATTTTACACAAAGGAGTATAGCCTTTTGTCGGTTTATAAGTTTTCTTTACATTCATTTCCTTTTCCTCTCTTCCCGACAGGAAAACATATGTTTCCCGTCCTTTTATAAATGATAAACCGGCTGCAGAGCCGCTGCAACTGCCCGATACCGTTCATACCGTTTTCGATAAAACAGAGTGTTATCCGGGTTGGGAACAATAATCTCCTTTTGTCTGACACATCTTTCCACAGCATCCTCACAGCTTCCGAAAATACCGGCCGCTACCCCGGCCAGCATAGCGGCTCCAAGGGAGGAATCGCTGGATTTTGCTGTCACCAAAGTGATGCCAAGCATATCCGCAGTAATCTGACGCCAAAGTGCACCTCTGGCACCGCCGCCGAGCAGGGTTGCCTGTGTTCCCACAGGAATCCCGATCGCATGTATCACCTGCATACAATCCAGAAGGGACATGGAAATCCCCTCCAGTACCGCCCGGTTAAAATGGGCCTTGGTATGCCCCGACCGGATCCCGGTAAAGCTGCCGCATAAAAGCGGATCGGCATAGGGTGTCAGTTCACCGTTCAAATACGGATGAAAGAGAAGCCCGTCCGCGCCAGGCCCAATCTTCTCCGCCTCCCGGTTCAATGTTTCATAGTCCCCGCCAAAGGTATCCCGGTACCATCGGTTGGAGGCCGCGCAGGATTTTGTGGCAGTTCCGGGATACCAGAGACCTTCCACTATATGTGAATAATTGATCAGCTGGGGGTGAGGCCAGGCCCTGTCTGTAATAACGCATATCCTTCCGGCAGTTGCAAGCTTTACCGTCATCTGCCCCGGGCTGACCGCCCCGGATGCAAATACTTCCAAAACCGTATCTGTAGTTCCGCATATTACCGGCGTTCCGGCGCCAAGTCCGGTATCTGCCGCAGCAGCAGGCGTTACAAAACCAGCCGGGTCCGCCGGACGTACCACCGGAGGCAGATAGTCCACACAAATCCCTGCCAGACGGCACAATTCTTCGGACCATCGCTTTTTAGGGCAGTCATACAACATGCTCCCCTGGGCTTCGATTTCATCCGTGCAGTACACCTGGGTCAGGCAATAACGGATATAATCCTTCTCGAAAAAAATATGTCTGATTTTACTGAAAATTTCCGGTTCCTTTTCCCTAACCCACATCAGCTGCGGCAATGTCCAGATGGTATCCGGCTTATGGTAAGCCTGTTGTGTTATCCATTCCATTCCGGCTTCCTTCAGATACGCTGCCTGTTGCGTACTTCTGGAATCCGTCCAGTGAATGGCCGGCCGCAGCGGCACATAATTATCATCACACAGCACAGCGGTATGCGTGGCGGAATCCAGCGCAACGCAGGCTATCTGTTCCTTTCGTATTCCCGCTTTCAAAAGTATCTCCCTACTGTTCTTGCAAAGCGCGTTATACCAGTCCCGGGGGCTTTGCTCACAGGCTTCCGGAAACGGATGACTGGTCTCATATTCAACTGTATTTTCAGCGACGATTATCCCGGTCTTCTCTATCAGCGTGGCCTTGGACGCACCGCCGCCGAAATCAATCCCCAGTAAATATTTCATGATACCTTTCCTTCCTCTCGTTTCTTCATTACCGTATCATAATCCGGGATACTTCTTCTTGCTCCTACTCCCATACATTTTAAAGCAGCGGTCATGCTTGCAAAAGAACAGCAGTCCACATAAGTAAAGCCTTTCTGCATCGCAGCGGCAAAGGCTCCGTGAAAAACATCTCCCGCTCCGTTGGAATCCACTGCTTTCACGGAATAGGCCGGATAATCTTTCAGTTCATCCCCCTGATACAGCACGCCCCCGTTCTTTCCATCCGTAATCACTACCGCTTCCGGCCGATAAGCTTCATACAGGCATATGGCAGCTTCCCTGATATTATCCGCTCCTGTCACTTCCCGCGCAAATTCTGCGGAAGGAATCAGAATATCCGCTTTGGGCAGAAGCCTTTCCACCCCTTCATATCTTCCACCTGCATCATAGAGAACCCTTCCGCCGTGACGATGAATTTCATCAGCTCCCGCAAGAGCGGCTTCCAGCTCATTCCCGTCCACCATAAGGATATCTGCCTGTCTGAGAATTGCAACGGCCCTTTCATTGAGTTTGAAAGCGGGCAGTGTCCCCCGGTCGAATACACATGTCCTGCTCTGTGATTCGGCATTAAGCCAGATGCTGGAAGTAAATGAGCGGCCGTCTGTACGAACATCTACCCCAGTGGTGTCCACCCCATATCGGGCGAAATCCTCCATCAGAAAAAGCCCTTCCTTGTCTGCCGCCAAAATACCCAGATAGGCACTGCGACAGCCCAGCTTTGCGGCGGCCACCAATCCGGTGGCCGCAGGTCCGCCCCCTGCCATCACGGATTCAAGGGCCTGCAGTTTCGTATTCTCTTCCGGAAAATACGGTATCCGGTACAAGCTATCCGCCACACATGCACCGATTCCTGACACTTCTATTGCCTTGTCTTTCTTCATGCCTTCTCATCCGCCCCCAAAAGCTCTATCTTACCGGCGGCAAAGGCTTTCACACCGGCAACCGGCTCTTTCATAAATAAATCCAGCGCATAAATCCCCCTGGATACTGCATTTACCCGATCCAGAAAAGCATAACACAAATCCGTTCCGAAATTGATTTTACGAACTCCGGCCTTCACACTTGCCCGAATCTGATCATCGGGAATCCCTGAACCGCCATGCAGGACCAGAGGAATATTAACCAGCCCACTGATTTGTTCTATTCTCGTGATGTCCAATCTGGGAGGCTTTTTATAGCGTCCATGTGCAGTACCCACCTGAACTGCCAGGGCGGCGATACCAGTCTTGTCCACAAAGTCCTTCGCCTCCTCCGGAACTGTAAATTCGTCTGTCCCAGCATCATTTACGCTTCCTACATGTCCCAGTTCCCCTTCCACATCCATATTATTGGCGGATGCAAGTGTTACGATTTCGCAGGTACTCTTTATGTTTTCTTCATAGTCACAAGCGGAGGCATCAATCATGACACTTGAACAGCCATAACGGATGGCCCTGACAATTTCCTCCTTTCCTGCCCCATGGTCAATATGAAAGCAGACCGGAACACAGGTGCTGTGTGCCGCTTCCAACACTACGGGAGCCAGAAATCTGGCACCGCCCTGTGTAAAAAGTCTGTTGTACACCTGGCAGATCACCGGAGCCTTTTTTTCTTCCGCAGCCTGGATTACCCCCATAACCGTTTCCATGTTATAAACATTAAATGCAGGGATCGCAAAACCTCCCGCCTGTGCCCTCCCCAGAATTTCTTTTAATCCGACCAGCATGATCAGCCCTCCTTCAGATGCATCAGCACCAGCTCTTCCAGGGTGATTACCCTGAACTCTTTTCCCTCCTGCGACATTGCGATTTTTTCAGCCACACTGGAAACCACCACGACAGAGGCGCCCGAAGCCCTGTTTTCCACAAGCCGCCTTTCTGTTGCCAGACGGATTATATCCGGTCTATACTGTGCCATGATCAGATGTCCTGCCAGCACGGTATTTTTTCTGTTATTCATCGTTTCACAGAGTATTCCGCAGGCTGCTATCACCTCCCTGGCATTTTCCGTTTCATTCAATTCTCTTGCCAGTATATAGGGATCCTGATAGGTCACCTTCTCTTTTCCCCGAGTAACCGCCAGTTTTCCGTCCTTTAAAAGTGTATTGATAAAAGCCGGGAATGTCTGTGTCCGTGCGGTCAGGCCCAGATTCCACTCCCGGTATTCCCTGCAGATGACTTTTGCATCAAAGGGTTCATAAATGATAACCGTATCAAAATTATTCATGGCAGCTACTGCCTCCTTCATCATCCGGCTGGTTTCCTCCACACCGCCTGCCAGATATTCCATAGCAGCCCCGCTGTCCGGCTCCCGTAAAAGGACAGTAAAGGAGATACCCGCCTTTTCCAAAAGATGGATCGCATTCACCGCATCCTCCGACGCCTGATACCTGGCGTCACTTCCCAGGTACAGAAGAAGTGAAGTCCTTGCCTCATGGGCGGAAATTGCTGCTTTCAGCTGTATGTCAAGTTCTGAGGCCCCGTACATATTTCCGCTTTCCATACAGTTATTTATCAATCTCATAATATAAGCCGGGGTTTTCTGATCGAAAGCCGCCTGCCTGCGCACCTCCCTGACAAACTCCACAGGATCGCGGCCCGCCACGCAGTCACAGGTACATGCGCTGCAACAAGCACATTCATAAATATTATCCATAATATCCGGCGTAAGTTCCACACTGCCTCTGTTGACCATAGACAGTATCATCGCTCTTGCACGGGCCGTATTTCTCTCCTGCCCTGTCGCATTGCCAATAGGGCAGATATGGCGGCACATCCAACAAAAGCGGCAGGAATCAATATTTTGTCTGCTCTTTTCCGAAAGATTCATCACTCACATTCCCCTCCTTAAAGTCCAAGTTTAAAGGGATTCATTATCCCATTTGGATCCAGCTGCTTTTTCAGGCCTTCAAACACCTGCATAGCAGGTCCATATTGTTCTCTCATCAATCTCCCCAGCTTGATTCCCACACCGTGATGATCGTTTACCACGCCTCCGTTTTTCAATGCTGTCCTTACGCCGCAGGTCCATATTTCCTGATGCAACCTCATTGCCTCTTCCGGATCCTTTGGAGGATTATCTACGATAAATCTGTCATAGATCATGCAGCCCCATTCATACCAATGGGAAAAATGAGCGATAAATCTGGCCTGAGGGAAGTTTGATTCCACGGCTTTCTTCATTTCCCGATAAATAGTTTCTATTTTGTCATATGTGGCAATGGTGTCCATAGTACCGAACATCTGGGGCAGATCCATCATATGGCCGGGATAAAAGAAGGTGATCTTTTCATCCCACCATTTTTTTCCGTATTCACATCCCAAATCTTCCGCTCCATATCTGCGGAAGGTATCCAAAAGAATTTTCTCCTCAACCTCCACGATCTCTTTTGTGCCCTCACAGGCAATGTTCATGAATGCACCATCCCGTTCTACACCCACCACCTTTTTAATCAGAGTCGTTGTTTCCGCAGGGTCATACAGACGCATGACTGAAGGCTTGAACTTCTGCAAAAGCTCCTTTGAAGCACGGAAGGCGCTCGTCATATCCTGAAATAAAAAGCCACGGAACCTGCGTTCTTCCGGCTGTTCATAAATGCGCATCTGCGCCTTTGTGATTATACCAAAGGTACCCTCCGATCCAATAAAGATCTGATTTAAATCCGGCCCTGCCGCATGCTTAGGTACCGGAGAGGTATAAATAATATCTCCATTTGGAAGAACCACCTCCATTTGCAGCACCATGTCATCCATTTTCCCATATTTGGTGGAAACCACACCGATGCCTCTGTGTGCCAGAAATCCGCCGACAGTGGAACAGTTCAGAGAGCTGGGATAGTGCATGGTGGCATATCCTGCCTGGTTGGCTATCCATTCCAAATGTTTATATATGGCACCCGCACCGCATTCAATATACATACTGTCCGTATTCACTTCATAAATTTTGTCCATTCTCTTCGTATCCAGAATAATACCTCCGGCTACAGGAATTGCTCCGCCCTGCGTACCGCCTCCGCCTCCCCAGGTAGTCACCGGTATTTTATAATAGTTAGCAATCCGGAGCACGCGTGAGGTCTCCCGGGCATCCTTCGGAGATACAATATAATCCGCTTCCGGCATTCTGCAGCCGCGGTCCGCCCACATACGGGACAGCCAATAGTAATCCACACTGTGGGCAATCTTGTCAGTATCCCTGGTAGAACAGTTCTGCGTACCCACTGCGTCCTCTAATTCCATAAGGATCATACTTTTTAAAAAACTGCTGTTTTCCATAAAATCTCCCTTCATAAATGATAGTCATTTCTTTTTTTTACAGATTATGGTATAATTTTTTGTAACTAACAGTCACAATTATTTTATAATTTCAGTATTTCGTCTCAGAAGATGACAATACCGGAGGCAAAATGGAAACTACACTTATCCAGATTCAAAATATGTACAGTTCCTTCGGCAGAGGGGAACGCAAGCTGGCAGATTGGCTTCTCCAGCATCCTTCTGAGCTCATCGGGCTTTCAATCAGTGAACTGGCCGCTGCCTGCGGCTGCGGAGATGCGACCGTTATCCGTTTTTCCAAAAAGCTGGGACTGAGCGGTTATCAGGCATTAAAAGTAAATATTGCCCGGGAGTTAGGAGGCAGCTTCATCGGCAACACAGCCACTACAGAATCCGATTCTGCACTGGAACTCTACCAGAAACATTGTTCCGATATCATACTGACGCTGGAACGCACCAGAAACCGTTTGTCCGGGAATACTTTGGAAGCCGTTGCCGGCGCCCTGCTTAAAGCTCGTACCATCTCGGTTTTTGGGCTTGGCTGTTCTGCTTCAATCGCCCTGGATGCCACTCACAAACTGGTACGTCTTGGCCTTTCCGCCTGCGCCTATTCCGACAGCCATATGCAAATGATCATCGCCTCTCACCTCACTGCCGAAGATGTGGTATTAGCCATTTCCCACTCCGGCTCCTCCGTGGATATCGTTAACTCACTTGCTGAAGCTAAAAAGAATGGTGCTACCACCATTTGCATCACGGGTTATGCGAAATCCCCCGCCGGAAAATACAGCGATTATTGTCTGCTCACCAATGCGGAAGAAACCAAACACAGTATCCTTGCCATGACTTCCCGCATTGCCCAGCTTACTATCATCGATACCCTGTACATCTATCTTGTCCTGCATGGCGACGACAAAATCCGGAACGCTATCAATTCAACGGAGGAAGCTTTGGAAACCAAAAAATTCTGACGATTGTTCCCGCTATTTTAACTGTAATCCGCCTTTCTCCATTTGCTCCAAAAGCTGAGTGATAAGCATAAACGCCCTGACGTTATGGAAAGGTCCCTTCCAGTCACTTCCCTTGATCTTTGTTATAGGCGTGCCGTCCCGGTGCAGGTGGCCGTACCACTCCGGATACTCCGGATCGGAGAAATGTGCAAACAGATATTCCTTAACTCTATGAAACCACTGGATGTAAATATCCTCCCCGGAATACCACCAGCAATACAGCAAAGCGATCAATGCCTCACAGTGCGGCCAGCACAGCTTCATATCCCATTCCAGGCTTAAAACCGGTTTCTGCTCTACATCCACGAAATAGAAAATACCTCCCATTTCCGGATCCCAGCCTTTCTCCAGTGACCATAGGGTAATCTGCATGGCCTTTTTCATCAGAGGTTCCTCTCTTCTATGTATCGCTTCTGTCATAAGAAACCATGCGGTTTCCAGGGAATGTCCGGGATTGATCAGTCTTCCTTCCGGCGAATGGATACGTTCCCCTTCCGGTCCTACATTCTCAAACAGCGCCTTTTCCTCCTCTTTTACAAAGAAATTCAGGATCCGGTGAATGCTGTCCGTTATAACTTCGTCGTAAAGAGGGGAATTATCAATTCTTCTCATATTCTGGCAAACATTCAACATAATCATTACGATGCTGTGCCCCTGGTTATTCCTGGTTCGGGTATCCACTTTTGGAGGGAAACAGTCCGGAGTCGTATAGTAGTAATACATTTTTCTGAATAGAGCCAATGCACGCTGTCTGACTTCCTCTTGGCCGGTCGCCAGATAATATTCCACATACCCCATAATTGCAAAAGCTTCCGAGTAATAATATCTGCGGTTTACCAACGGTTTCCCATCACGGGTCACTTTAAAATACATATGCCCCTTTTCATCAAAGCAATAGGTGTTTATGAAATCATAGCCGGAACGGGCAATCTCCAGCCATTCCCTTTTTTCACCGAATTCACGATACAGCTTTGAAAACATCCATAGACTACGTCCCTGCTGCCACACGGATTTGTCCTCAAAAAACAGGCTGCCGTCCTGTTCAAACCCGCACAGGAATCCTCCATATACAGGATCCGGCGAGAATTTTTCCCAAAATGGGACAAAGTTCTGTGTCAATATCCGGTAGAACTCTTCTCTATATGCACTGATACGATTCACCCTTATCCTCCCTTTCAAAATCGGATCCGCTTCCGCAGCAGCACCTTTTCCTGTATTACATTGTAAGGTTCCCTGCAGTTCCAGAACATCTGGGCACAAAGTGCCGTTGGAAACCAGACACCGCCGGAAAACATGCCTGCCAGACACATATTTGCTTTTCCGTCGGATTTTTCCAGAATATGCCTGGTAATCCGATAAGCTTCCGGTCCGTGTTCCAGCCACTTCGTACAATAATAACGCCATGCATAAGATATTAACTGATCGTCCTCTTTTATCAGTTCTTCCGACATCTCCCCCATCACGTAGGGTCCTGCCTGCTGTTTTACTCTGTTTCGGGACCAGTCCATAGTCAACTGGCATTTATATACGATTCCGGAATTCCCTTTTTCCCGCAAATTCAGAATACTCTCACTAAACAGCTGCTTTTTTTGATAAGCTTCCTCGGAGAACGGAGCCGCAAACCCTGGATCTGCCGCTTTAAATGGGAAGGCACCGCAGTCCTCCCAGACAATTTCAACACGATCATCCACGCCGGAAATATCCTCCAGATGTTCTCTAACCGAACTTGCATGCAATCCAAACTGAATATGCAGCTTCGGGTTTTCCTCCAGAATTTTACCTGCTGTCATATTCACCAGCTCAGTAACCGCCTCTGCAATCGAAACCCCATCTATTGTATCGAAAGGAAGCTCTGTAAATGACTGAAAATAGATCCCGTCTCCGCATGCTCCCTGCCAGGTCCGGTGGTACTCCTCAAGAATCCGATCGCTGAGATTTTCCAGGTCATGAATATCTGTCTGGGCACATTTCTGGCTCCATCCCCAGGCAACCCCCCATATAACCTCAATCCCATAGCTATGTGCGTACTCCACGACATCTTTCCCATTCACCGGCAGAAAATCATTCCAGATAATCACCTGATTGAGTTTCATTCTGGCCATGTCCTCCAGATATGCCTTATAATCATTGATAGGATGTCCCCAGGTAAAGACGCTTCTCGTCTGAAAATCAGGCGATGTGGAGATCACGTAATCCGGAAGCGGATTTATAAAAAGTTCCTGTTCCAGATGAATGCAGGCATCAAAGGATGGAATTGCCTTTGCCAGATAATCATCCGTAAAATCAGCCGCAGCATAAAACACTTCTGTGGAGGAATAACCACAAAGCAGGACGAGCTTGCAGCCCGCAGTCTGCGGATGATCCATGACCTTTACCACGTAACCGTTATGGGGTGGTTTTTCCGGTTCCATATACTTTCTTATAATGCTGTTTTCCCGGAAGGTTCCCAACACGATTACATTCGACGCCGGAAGTACCTCCTCATGTTTACATGGCAGCACATGATAAGAATAAACTCCCTTATCCCGGAGGATACGTCCCCCTATCTCGCGTGAAACCAATTCAACAGCTCTTTTCTGCGGGCCTTCATAATTGGAATAAATAATTTGCCAGTTACGCTTGTCCATTCTGCGTGGCTCCTTTCCTCTTCCCAAATAATACGCATCAAAGTCCTGTAACCCCCTCCGCAATCGCCGCCGTCATACAGAAGGTCAAACGCGGATTCCTGCGCAAAAGAGTCGCGGGAACCTGTCCCTGTTCCCTGTCATGGAGAGCGTGCACGAGCGGCCCCGTCTGCCAGGGCCGGTTCAATGCGATGTAAATCTTTTTGGCCTGAAGTATCTGCTTCATACCTATTGTAATACACCAGCCGGGCATTCTCTGCAGATCTCCGCGCATATAACCATATGCATTAATAGTACGGGTTTCCCGGGTGATTTTGAGGACCCGGGTACCAAGCTGCGCAAATTCATCTGCGGTGACAGGATCCTCCGGTTCAGCCGCCTCGTTAAATGCCACATGCCCGTTAATCCCCAGTCCGCCAAAGCAGGCATCCGCACCTCCCAGTTCCTCCAGCATTTTGTCATAATCCGTTTCTCTGCCGGGTTTTGGAAAATGCCTCTGGCTGTCCGGCATTATAAGCCCGGGATCCACAAGATCATAAAACTCCCTTTTCATCCTGCCATAAAAACTCATAGGATCTTCCCTGTCAACCGTAGTTTCCGAATCCGTCAGATATTCATCCATATTAAAAAAATGTACATTTTTCAAAGAAATTCCAAATGTATTTACCATCTTTGCAAGAATTGGGTACTGCTGTGTCGGCCCTACCGGAACTATCATCACTGTGGCTTCATTCCTGGCATTATGCTCCATTATTTCCTTCAGCATAGCTAATGCCATATCAAAATACACATCCCATTCCTCATCCACTACTTTACAGGTAACTTTGTTCACTGTTTTTATCTCTTCCATCTCTATCCTTCCTGAATACCGTTTTCCCTTCCACAATGGTCTCACTCACTTCCAGATTCTTGTCCATAATGCAAAAATCCGCTCTTTTCCCAATTGCAATGCTCCCACAGTCCTGTTCAATCCCAACGACCCCTGCCGGTGTAAGAGTTGCCATCCTCACAGCATCCACCAAAGGAATATCTGCATCCTTTACCAGATTACGGATCATACTGTCAAGCGCTTGTACACTGCCTGCATAGCAACTACCATCTCCCACAACAGCCACGCCGTCCTCCACAAAAACCTGTGTGCAATTTTCCCCTGTCCCCAGTGAAAACATGCCTTCTTTTTCGTTCAACCCTCCCGGTGCAATAGCATCAGACACCACACAAAGCTTGTCAGCCCCCTTGCACCGGTATATCATCTGTGCCAGCCAGGGTGGTGTATGATGATTATCGGCAATCATTTCTGCCGTGATTTCACTGTGGGTCATTGCATACTCACACAGACCGCAGCGACGCTGCAGGCCGGTTTTATGCAGGGTAGACATTGCACAGTAAATATGGGTACAGTGTCTCATCCCTTTTTCCACAGCCTCTTCCACATCCTCCGGTTCCGCATCATCATGTCCCCCGGATACCACGATGCCTGCCCGGCAGAGATCTTCGATCATCTCCGGCATGCCCCGAAGCTCCGGTGCCACTGTGATTTCCCGGATAATATCACTGTTTTCCAGGACCCAATCATACCCGTCCCGGGGAAGTTTCAGAGCCCCGGCAGGATGGGCGCCTTTATTTTTATGCGAAATATATGGCCCTTCTATATGTATGCCGCAAAAACGGCACCGCCTGCCATTTTCCTGTTTCCGCCATGTGTTGAAAAATCGGAGCACAGCCTCAAGCTGCTCTATGGGGGCGCTCACAGTCGTACACTGTGCTGTGGTCACACCATGCCGCAGAAGATGACCTGATATCGCCTCAAATGCTTCCTGCGTTGCCTCCATATAATCATGTCCCATTCCGCCATGATTATGAATATCAACCAGCCCCGGCAAAACAAAGGGCAGCTTCTGTGTTTCCCTGCAGAAATGCTCGCTTATCCCCACAATAATCCCATTTTCACACAGTACTTTTCCGCCGTAGAGAATCCGGCCGGGCAGAATGATATTTCCGGTTATTTCTCTCTTCACTCTTAGCCTCCAATGGATTTTTCTCTATTCTTCCTTTTTTGTCTGACAACAATAGTCTTCAGATAATTCAGAGCTTTTATAATTTCCGCATCACCATTCCCGCCGTTCAATTCACGTTCAATAATAAGATACCGTTCATACCCCACATCCAGAAGCTGTCTTATCACACGTTCAAAATCCACAAAACCGGTACCAAGTTCCGTTTCTTTTCCACAAGTCTCCGGATCTGTAGGAGGGAACCCATCCTTTGCATGGACATTTCTCACGTATTTTCCATAGGTGTACATGGCATCTACGGGATTTCCATAACCGTACATAATTAAATTCGCCGTATCCAGATTTACATATAAGTTTCCAAGTCCATAATCCCTAATCAGACGCAGCATGGCCACAGGAGATTCCCCTCCTGTCTCAAACAGAAGGTTCATACCCCGGCTTTTCAGCCGCCCTCCCAGTAATTTGACGCAGGAAAGCATCCGCGTATAACTTTCTGAAAACGGGTCATTTGACATAAAGCCTGCATGAACGACCATATCCGTGACCCCAAGCCGTTCCATAAACGGGATCGCAGACAGCAGATACCGAATACGGCTCTCTCCAAAAATCGGAGAGTTCATTCCCGCCAGATAATAATCATAAAAGGTATCCCAGGTGAACAGTTCATCATAATAGCCGCAAAACTGAGCCGAAATCTCCACCCCATAGCGTTTTGCGCATTCCCTGATGATGTCCGCGTCCTCCGGCCTGTAAACAGCAGGCTTATAAACCAACTGACAAGCATCCATTCCCATCGCCCGGAGTCTGGAAAATCTCTCTATACATATCCGTTCCCTGTCTTCCCCTTCCGGAATCCGGACAAGAGTTCCATATTTCATGATATATCAACCTCCCTGAACATCTCCGATATTTTCACCTGTCTTTCCAGGCTGGCAGACATTTTTGCCGCATCCACAATTGCCTGGCTGTAAATGCCATCCTCAATGGTTGCCGCATGGCTGTCCGGCCTTCCGAGTAATAGATTCACAAAGGAAATACTCTGCGCTTCACATTCAAATTCTTCCGGAACGGATATCTCCTGGTATCGGTTTTCCCGAATATCATCCCCGGCGCACAGAAGAAGCCTCTGCCTTCCGCCCCGGTACTCAAACCGTATACCTCCCGCCGATCCCACCACTTCAAAGGTAATACAGTCATTCTGCGTTGTCATCGTACGGCTGAGCTTTACTACAGCACCGATCCCGCTTTTCAAACGGCATACCACATTATCCCAATCGTCGGTTGTCACTTCTCCCATTTCATCTGAACCTGGCAGAGGACGCTGCCTGATTATAATTCCGCTGTCACAGTAGACCCCCACCACCTCCTCTCCGAAGAAACGGATGGCATCGAACATATGGGATCCCAGGTCTCCCAGTACGCCCGAACCCGCTTTCTCCTCCCGGAAGCGCCATTCCAAAGGTCTGCCCTTCCACAGGCCGCTGTTTTTGATACATTCCACATAAATATGATACAGCTGCCCCAGTGTCCCCTCTGTTATCAAATGCTTCATATACCGCACAAAGCCCTGGTATCTCCAGGAAAAACATACAAATACGGGCAGTCCTGTATGCTTCGATTTTTCCAGCAGCTTCAGACTCTGTTCGAAATTTATACCAATTGGTTTTTCTACACTCACCGGATATCCTGCCTCCAGCGCTGCTATGGCAATCTCCACATGACAATCATTAGAAGTTGTAATATCCAGCGCGTCTGCCAGACCGCTTGCAAGCAATCTCCGGTAATCCGAAAAACGGCGTTCCTCAGGGATACCCAAACGTTCTCCCGTGCGTATAAGGGCTTCCGGGTTAGAGTCACAAATTGCAGTTATCTCACAGTCCCCGCACTTTTGGTAGCCCGGAATATGCGTTCCATTGCATATATTTCCTGTTCCGATCAGGCCAATTCTAACTTTTTTCATATCCTGCCCTATCCTCTCTTTTTCGTAAAGCAGACACCTGATTAATGGGAAACGGAGGCAGCTTCCTTCCTGTGATCCTGCCTCCGCTCTGCCTTCGGCTTATTTACCCGCCATAAATTCAGAAAACTGTCTCTGATATTCTTCCACGTACTTATCCAGACCTGCTGCTTTTAGCTCTTCCAGCACTGCAGGAAATTCTTCCTCATAGTTAGAAATTCCGTATGCAATTGGCTTTACCTTCTCCTGTACAATTGCCAGCAGGAGAGCTTCTTCCGTAGCCACCGCGGAATTATCAAAAGCAAATCCTGTTTTTTTGTTCATAATTGCGTCTTCATCATAATTCATATAGACTTCCACTTCCGCTTTATCATATTTTGTTTCCGATATCGGAAGCAGCTTCAGGGACTTATGCATCCAGTCAGGGAAGAAAGCATCCGTTACGGTTCTTTCCACCTCACCATCTTCGTTCCAATTCCAGTCTTTGCCTTCCACGCCATACATTGCGAACAAATGATTTTCCTGATTTGCATACATCCAGTCGATGAAACGGATATAATCCTCTGCCTGATCCTGTGCCGCAGAAGAAATAGCCCATGCCCAGTCATAGTTTTTGGTGATAAAAACCGGGTTGTTATCCAGCTTCAGATACTCTATATCAAGAGTCTCGGGATCATCCGCATTTCTGTGACTGTAAAGGGAAGGCGTACCTCCGAAGGTAGCCAGGCAGTTATCCGCAGTCCATGCTGCCGACATGGAAGCCGGGTCGGTAAGGTTTTCCGTTGTGATGAACCCTCTCGCATACCAGTCCTCCGCCAGTTTACAAAGTTTTTCAAAGTATTCGCTTTCGAGCCAGTTGATCACCTCGTCGCTCTCCTGGTCAAGGACATTTACCACCGCCAATTCACAAGGAGAGGGTTCGTCAAATATTGCATTTTCCGCAATTACGGAATCCAGAAAACGGATCAGCTTACCTGCATCTGCAAGGATTGGCAAATCCGGCTTTGCTTCATGTACGGCAGTAAACGCTGCGACCAGGTCATCGTATGTCTTAATCCGGGAAACATCCCAGCCCACCTCATTGAGAATGTCATTTCTGACGTTCAGATTGTCATACATAGAGCCATATACATTTTGGCCTGCGGGGATCAGAACAATATCCCCTTTGTATGTTGCACAGTCAAAACAGCTATCACCTCGCTGTTCCAGATAGTTAGGGGCAAGTCTTTTAAACATCTCCTCGTCCATCTTTGCAAAATAACCGCTGCTAACCCATGACGAAAATCCAGGTGCCGTAATACCTGAAAAGAATGCAAACTTCTCCCCGGAAGCAATCATTGTTGCAATCTGATCCGTCCCTCCCCAGGGCACATAATCAACACTGACTTCCATGTTTAATTCTTCCAGAACTCTGTCATGGAACTCCCCTTTCAAAAACTCCGAATCACGTGCCCCTGCTTCCCCATACATTACAAAACGCAGGGATACCGGGGCAATATTGCCTTCTGAAGACTCCTTGTCCTGTGTACTCTCAGACCCAGAAACTTCCTGTCCGCTTTCGGATGCAGACGTCTGTTCGGCCGCTGTATTACCACATCCTGTCAATACAAAAGCCGCCAAAGATACACCCAGTAAAATTGCCAAAAACCTCTTTCCCATAACAAAACCTCCTTTTCATTTTATATATTCAGCTGCCGAGGGAATCCGGCAGCAAATATTCCTTTTTTCATGTGTTCAGCCCTTGACACCTCCCATATTAATTCCTTTTACAAAATACCGCAGCGCAAATGGATACAGCAGCATCAACGGCAGTATCGCCATTACCGCTACAGCCATCTTGGCTGTTTCCGTCGGCAGGGTTATCTTGGAAAACACATCTGACAGCTCCGAGTTCTTCAAAAGAGCCTGCGCATTGGACAGCATACCATACAGCATCTTCTGCAGTGTCATGTAATCGCTGTCCGAAATAAGCCATTGGGGCAGATAAAAATCATTCCAGAAGGTCAGAATATTAAATAGAGCCACCGTCACAATCCCGGACCGTGCCAAAGGGATGGAAATCCTGAAGAATATCTGTGCATGGCTGGCACCATCCAATTTCGCAGACTCGAACATCTCTTCCGGAATCTGCCGGAAATTACCTCTCAAAATAAACATATTAAAAACATTCATACCATAAGGAATAAACATTGCCCAAACGTTATTTTTCAGACCATAATACTGCGTACACAGAATATACCAGGGCAGCACGCCGCCGCTGAAAATAGTGGCAAACCATGCAAAAAAGGACAACTGCCTCGTGAAACGAAAGACATCTTTTTTCTGTGTCACACTATAAGCAAAGCAGGTGACCACCGAAACACTGAATAACGTCCCCAAAATAACCACCTTTACTGTCATAACCATGGAATGCAACAGCATTTTTCCCTTATTCATAATCAGGAATTGATAGGTTGCCAGACTCGGCTTTACCGGTAAAAGGGAATATCCATTCATCTGTATATACTTTTCATCCGTCAAAGACGCAGATACTACCATTAGAAGCGGCAGTATACATATCAGACACAGCATCAGCAGGATAATAATACCTGCAACACTTTCTCTGTGCAGCTTTCTGTATTTTTTCTTCATTGGATTTTCCCCTCCTAAAATAATGCGTAGTCCGGATCTATTTTCCTTGCAATCAAATTCGCTGTAAGGACAAGGATACATCCGAATACTGACTGGTACAGGCTGATTGCGGAAGCTGTACCAAACTGTCCATTCTGTGTTGTTGTCCTGTATACAAAAGTGGTAATCGTATCCGTCGTTTCAAACAAAAGAGGATTAAGCCTTGTCATACCCATAATCTGATCCAGACTTCCCTTTAATATGCCACCGACATCCAGAAGCAGCAGTGTGACAATAGTAGGCTTCAACAAAGGAAGTGTGATTCTGGTAGCCCTTTTGAACCTGCCGGCTCCATCAATTTCCGCCGCCTCATAGATTTCCTGGTCAAATCCCGTCAGCGTTGCAAAATACAGAATACTTCCATAACCAAATCCCTTCCAGATCGTGGCAATAATAATGATAGGCTGCCAGTATTTTGCCTGGGTACTCCATTTGACCGCCTCACCCCCAAAAAGAACAATCAGTTGGTTCAGCATACCACTTTTGTCGGAAAGAATTGTTTCAGACAATGCACCGATTACAATCCAGGAAAGAAAATAGGGAAATAGAATAATCGTCTGTGAGGCCTTACGGAAGCTGTTTCTCTTCACATCTCCTAGAAGAATTGCGACTGTAACCTGCAGCGCCTTTCCAAGAAGAATACTTCCCAGGTTAATAACAATCGTATTTCTGGTAGCACGGAGTGCATTATTAATATTCTTAAAAAAGAATTCGAAGTTCTTTAATCCTACAAACTCACTGCCAAACAGACCTCCCTGATAGGTATAATTTTCAAATGCAACATAAATCCCCGCCATAGGTATGTAATTGAACATAAGCAATACTACTATCCCGGGTATTGCCAACAGATAAAAAAAATAGTTTTTCCTGAATTCCATCCACAAGCTTTGCTGCTTTGGTTTATAGCTTACAGCCGCTCTTTCTTTTTTTCTCTTTTCCATACGCACTTCCTCCCTCACATCATGTTATTTTCAACCTCTGGATAGCCTGTCTATCTTGATTATGATTTTATTATGATATATTTTTTATCTTTAACAACAAATTTGTAACATTTAAACTTTAAATATGACATTAATTCTATCATTATATATATAAACCGTCAACAATAAAATGTCTTAATACCTTGACTTCAATCAAGTTTTCCATTGGAAATTCAAAATAATATAAAAAATACCGCTGTACCAACGATTTTTCAATCATCGGTACGGCGGTATTTCTTGTTATCCTCTATATTTTTCCAAACGTCTATCTTTTTCTTATATTTATCATTCCTGTCAGCATATCATTACGAGACAAATTTCATAACAGATACTTCCTGTATCCATGCGGTTAGAATACATAGCCCATATCAGCTCCCCCCGGGAATCCCGGCATAAACAACATTGAAATTATATTTTATATGCGATTACGCTTTTTACAGGCGCCCCCGCTTCTTTACGATACTGTTTGGGCGTCACGCCGAATTCTTTCCGGAACAATTTATTAAAATAGGATATGTTATGGAACCCATTTTCCAGGGCGGCCTCCATTACCGGCTGATCGGACTGGGCCAGGGAAGCGGCCACACGGGAAAGACGGTAATGGTTAATATATTCCACACAGGTCATTCCCGCAAATTTCTTAAAGAAGCTCATAAAATGTGCCTGGCTGAAATGGCATACCTCAGCGAGATCTTCTATCGTCATTGCTTCGGTATAGTGCTCCCGGATATAGGTCAATACGGTTTTCAGCTTCCGTTCCAATTCGGAGTCGGTTGCGGAGTTTTCGTTCTTTACCACATAACCGTTCTGGTATAAAAGGCGGAAGAAACGGAAGAGAAGCTCCTTCATATACAATTCATTCCCTTCCCGTTTCCTGTTCTCCCCCGGGGTAACCTCCCTGCAAAGCAGCGGGGAATGATTCTTATCCTCCACTCCGGTCAGCATTTCACGGAAGCACTGCAGAAGCTCCTCATGTCCGGGAGCACCGGCGCGGATTACAGGGATAAAACGGTATTTGCCTTTCAAAAGGGGGCTGATATATTTAATGGTACAGGCATCCGGTGTCTGATACCCCAGCATATCCAGGTGAAATACCAGGCTTTCCGATATCATTTCCTCTTCTTTCAGCGCATGGGCGGAATGAAGGGTATGGGGTGATATGAGCAGCAAATCGTCCTTTTGGACCCGGAAGGTTTCGAAATTGATATCATAATCAATGCTGCCATCCTCAATCCAGGTAAATTCCACTTCATCATGCCAGTGAAGAGACAGATCCTGATAAGAAAAAGGCACGATACACCGATAACGCTGCATTGGCATTAACACATCCCCATGGGAAGCTTTTTCTTTATAATCAGAAATCCCCGTATCCTTCATATCCTGCCCCTCCCCTTCCTTTTGGTAGTGTCAAGTCTGACACCCCGTTTTTTATTAAAAACCTTGTATTTCCAA
>NZ_QUES01000062.1:0-22085 GCF_003478085.1 Eisenbergiella sp. OF01-20
AGCGTACAGATTTCCACAGCGCCGGAATCCTCATAAGCGGTTCCGTTCAGTGCGTTGTATAGTTCCAACAGTTTTTCCCTGTTTTGATACAGCAAACGGAATACCGTATCCTTGTGGTTCCTCACCACATGCAGTTCCTTTTCTTCCGTGGAAGGGTATACTTCCCTGGAATGTTTTTCTTCCATAGACAGCTCCTTTCTGCAATTGTGAGCAGGAAGCTGTCTGAAAGTATATGCGTAAACCGCTTCTGTCCAGCAACTCCTGCCTGTTTCATTTGGATGGTAAGCATAGAGTTTCTGAATAGAGAATAGAAATAAGACGGCTTACGCCAGGATTCATAGAAAATTATGCTCATGTTTACTTTAGCATATTCTTATCAATTCTGCAACATTAAATTTACCTTTAAATGCCAACTGAAATGCCAACCTGTTATTCCATCACCTGATAGGCAATATAGGCGTCATCCTCAAACACCACTTCCATATGCCCTTCTATCCACTCCCAGGGAAAATCCCCCGTATTCATTTCATAGGGCCAGACCAATCCTTCTCCCTCCGGGCCGGTTTGTATCTTATCCATCAGCACATAATCAGGCTGTTCATAATCCATGGTCAATTCCTTACCTCTGCAGCGCCGGATATGGAAATACAGATTCTGCCGGGCGTATACATCCCCTACCAGAACCGTCTCCACCTTCTCTTCGTCCAGCTGCTCCAGCGCGGCATAAATATGGTTATCCCTGCTGTCATAGCCTGCATTATATTCAGGCAGCCTGCAGCACACCACTGTCAGCAAAAAAGCGGCAATTGCACAGAGAAAAGCGGCGGGTGCTTTAAAGCGTGCCGCGAAAGATTCCGTCTTTCCTCCCGTCTGGTTTCGGAATACCTGCGCCACTATCCCCCACACCGCATAAGGCATCAGCACAAACAGCATGGCAAGGACGCTTCCCATGTACGTAAATACCCGGAGATAAGGGAAAACACACTGTATGGCAAGAAATACAGGAACCATAGCGGTAAGTACCAATACATACAAAGATAAAAAGAACACCGCCCTGTTTTTTCTGAGAAAACTTTGTATCGTTAGCGCAAGCAGCAGAACCAGTCCGAAAGCGATTAGGAAAAGCAGGAAACGGCCGCCGCGGGGATAGACCTGATTGAGCACCCGTTCGAGATACAGGATAAATTCGCTGTTAAAACGGCTCCTGTCAATACTCTGGATATTGGGATCCGATAACATGGCCTCCATACCTCTGGAAAATGCGGCAAGAGGGGCTGTTTTGAGCACCTGGAAATGGCCCATGCCGTAAAATGCGCTGGTTTCCTCCTTTACGAGAAAATTAGAGCCGATGGCCAGCCAGATAATTGTATAAAGCCCAAAGGTAACCGCAGCCGCCGCTAAAGAAGCGCACACCAGGCGGAACAGCCTTTTATATTCCCCTGAAAACAGCAGGTACAGACCTCCCGCCATACACACGGGCACCACCCAGTACAGGTTGCTGGCTATGGTATATAAGCCCCCCGTCAGACAGGCGGCAAAGCCTGCATAATACCGGAAACAGCGCTTACCGCTTTTTCCTGTGCCGTCTTCCGGTATGCAGATCTCATACAGACAGTTCGCCGCTGCAAGCAGAAAAAAGCCGGAAAGGGCATATCCCCGTCCCTGGGCCGCCTGCTGCACCACATTGTACATTGCGGAAAAAAGAGCCGTCCCTGCGGCCGCCATCCGGGAAGATATCCCTTTTTTCAGGATGCGGTATAAAAGCAGCAGGCTTCCCATAGAAGCCAGAAAAGAAATGCCCCGCAGCCCGATATATGGGTTCCCCAGTTTATTTATAATAGCGGAAAGAGCCGAAAAAAACACATGGTTATTGGGCAGCGGCCAATGGATCATGGAGTAAATCATGCCTCTGTCAATAAAGTTTTCATAGGTATACAGCTCGTCATACCAGGGCGGAATGGAAAACATGCGCCATATATAATAAATGCCCATTCCCAGGAACAGGCACCAGAACAGGCCGTTTTCCTTAAGCAGTGCAGCCGCGTTTTTTTCAGTATTTCTTCCCACGTTATCATCCTTTTTGTAACTGTTCCGCATACTCCCAGTTATCTTTTTTCTGATTCTGTTTCGTATACTCCCAGTTACCTTTTTTCTTATTCTGTCCCGTTTTTACTGATTTTCTCTTACAGTCCGGACAAATCTGAACGGTTTCCATTTTCTTCATAAAATAAGAATAGCAGGCCTCCATCTTAGCCGCAGTCGGCGCCGGATCCGTTTTCCGTCCCTTCATCGCCGGGCCTCACCTGCTTTACGGCGCAATTATATCATATCTTCTGTTATTAATCCAGTTCCCTCTTTCCCGTATACAGCTCATAGTATCTGCCTTTCATGGCAAGCAGATCCTCATGTGTCCCCCGCTCTATGATTTCCCCCTGTTCCAGGACCATGATGGCGTCGGCATTCCTGACGGTGGAAAGGCGATGGGCGATTACCAGCGTGGTACGTTCCGCCATCAATCGATCCATCCCCTTTTCAATGTGCTTTTCCGTCCTGGTATCCACAGAGCTGGTCGCTTCATCCAGGATCAGGACAGGTGCCCTGGAAATAGCCGCTCTGGCAATATTGAGCAGCTGTCTTTGTCCCTGGCTCAGGTTCGCCCCGTCTCCTTCAATCATCGTATCATACCCTTTATCCAGGCGCATGATAAACGAATGGGCGCTTGCCGTCCTCGCGGCCTGCTCCACCTCATCGTCGGTGGCATCCAGCCTGCCGTACCGGATATTTTCCCGGACTGTGCCGGTAAACAAGTGGGTGTCCTGAAGAACCATGGCGATATTGCGGCGCAGGTCGTCCCTTGCGATATCCCGGATATCCGTATCATCTATGGTGATCCTGCCTTCATCTATGTCATAAAACCGGTTTATGAGATTGGTTATCGTCGTTTTACCGGCTCCTGTAGAGCCTACAAAAGCGATTTTCTGTCCCGGCTTTGCATAGAGGGATATATGTTTCAATATGGTCTTACCGGGATTATAGCCAAAGGTTACATCCTCCAGGCGTACATACCCTCTGCAGTTTGTCAGCTTCACAGCGGACGCACCATCCTCCGGCTCCGGCTGCTCATCCATGATGGAAAAGACACGTTCCGCACCGGCCAGCGCGGAAAAAATGGTATTCATCTGCATGGAAAGCTCATTGATAGGACGGCTGAACTGTCTGGAATAGTTCACGAATACAGTGAGCCCTCCTATGTCAAAGCCTCTGAGCACACAGAGGATTCCGCCCACACAGGCGGTTACGGAATATCCCACCTGGCTCAAATTGCCTACCACAGGCCCCATAATGCCTCCGAAAAACTGAGCCATGATCTGCTTATCCCGCAGATCGTAATTCAGATAAGAGAATTCTTCCTCCGCGATTTCCTCATGACAGAAAACCTTGACGACCTTCTGTCCGGTCACGGTTTCTTCAATATACCCGTTCAGCGTACCCAGCGCCGCCTGCTGGGCTTTATAGAACCGGCGGCTTCGCATGGTGACAAAGCGGGCTGCCTGCATCATGACCGGAACCATCAGCACAGTGATCAGAGTCAGCCAGATATTGGTATATACCATCAGGCAGAAGGTGCCTATCACATTGATCACACTGGAAATTATCTGTACTACGGTATTGTTGAGCATTTCCCCCACCGCATCCACATCGTTGGTAAAACGGCTCATAATATCGCCATGATTATTCGTATCATAAAAGCGCACCGGCAGCTTCTGTATTTTGGCAAACAGCTCATTTCTTATTTTAAATATGGCCTGCTGGGATATTCCGATCATAATCCGGGCCTGCAGATACTGGGCGGCAATACCGAACAGGTAAATGCCAGCCATGAGCATCAGGGAATGAAGCAGCTTCTGCGCGCTGCCCTCCGATGATGTCAGGCTGTTTATAATGGGGCGCAGCATATAGGATCCGGCAAGCATGGATACCGTATTGATAATAACGCAGGCAAATACCAGAACCAGCTTATATTTGTCTTCCCGGATATAGGAAAGCAGCCTTTTTATTGTTTTCCCCGTATCCCTTGGTTTCCCTCCCGGCATACGGCCCCTGCCCGGCCCGTGTCCCGGTCCCGGGCCTCCCGGCCCTTTTCCTTCCTTTGCCTGTGCCTGCTGGGCGGCATAAGAATATTTCCGGATCAGCGCTTCTTTTCTTTCATCCTTCATGATGCGCTTACCTCCTTATCCATCTGGGAATAATAGATTTCCTGGTATGCGCCGCAGTCTGCAAGCAGCTCCTGATGCCTTCCCATTCCCACAATTTTCCCTTCATCCATTACCACGATTTTATCCGCTTCCATCACGGAGGTGATTCTCTGGGCAATGATCAGTTTCGTAGTATCCTTCAGGGTACCTGTGAAGCTTTCCCGGATCTTCGCTTCCGTGGCGGTATCCACCGCACTGGTGCTGTCGTCCAGTATCAGAATGCATGGTTTTTTCAGCAGTGCCCTGGCAATGCAGAGCCTCTGCTTCTGTCCCCCGGATACATTGACCCCGCCCTGCCCCAGGTGGGTTTGATATCCCTCCGGAAAGGTCCGGAGAAAACCATCGGCCTGCGCGGCAGCAGAAGCCTCGGCCACCTCCTGTGCGGATGCCTCCTCATCTCCCCACATCAGATTTTCTTCGATTGTCCCGGAAAAAAGGACGTTTTTCTGAAGTACCATACCCACGCCATTACGCAGGTTTTTCAGCGAATAATCCCTGACATCCACACCGTCCACCAGCACCTTTCCCTCATCCGCATCATAAAGGCGGGGAATCATGGACACCAGCGTGGTTTTGCCGCAGCCCGTGGAACCTATGATACCGATCGTCTGCCCCGGCTCTATCGTCAGATTTATGTTGTCCAGGACCTTCTCCTGGCTGTCCTTATAATAACGGAAGGAAACGTCCCGGAATTCGATTTTTCCCTTCTGAACCAGGGCGTCCTTCTTTCCGGCCGCATCGTCCGTCAGATCGATTTCCGTATCCAGCACCTCATTAATACGCCTGGCGCTGGCGATTGCACGGGAGCTTTGAAGCAGCACCATAGCCAGCATCATCAGGGACATGAGCACCTGCACGATATATGTCGTAAACGCCGTCAGGTTGCCCACCGGCATTTCCCCCACCAATACCTGCTTTCCGCCCATCCATACCACAAGCAGGGTAGTGGCGTTCATGAAAAAGGCCATGAGGGGCATCTGCAGAATCACTACTTTAAACGCCCGCAGGCTGGAATCCTTCAGATCTTCGTTCGCATCGGAAAAACGCTCTTCCTCGTACCGCCCCCGCACAAAGGATTTGATGACCCGCACGTTCTGCAGGGTTTCCTGAATATTGGAGTTCACCTTATCCAGCTTCTTCTGCATCAGGGTAAACCGCGGGAATGCGGTGCGCATAATTATGGTGATGACAACGATCATAATCGGCATGATCACCAGAAACAGCCGCGCAAGGCCGGCGTTCATGGAAAATGCCATAATAATGGCCCCTATCAGCATTCCCGGCGCCCGCAGCATCATACGAAGTCCCATCATAATCAGATTCTGCACCTGCGTGATATCATTGGTCAGCCTGGTCACCAGCGAACCGGTGGAAAAGGTATCAATATTGGTAAAGGAGAATTTCTGTACCTTTCGGAAGCAGTCGTTGCGCAGATCCGCGCCAAAGCTTATGGATGCCTTGGAAGCGAACCACGCGCCGCCGATTCCCCCTCCCATCATAATAAAAGCGATGATCACCATGGTGATCCCGGTTCCCACAATATAAGGGACATCCCGGTTGGCCGCTCCGATATTGATAATTTTAGCCATATAGGCAGGCAGGACCACCTCTCCCACCACCTCCGTTATCATGAGAACAGGCCCCAGGATAAACGCATACCAATAGGGCTTGATGTATTTCAAATACCGTTTCATTATTGCTCCTCCTCATCCAGCCTGCAGTTCTGCTCCGCCATATTTTTATATACCCTCTCCATGAAATGAAGAAACTGCGCCACCTCTTCATCCGTAAAGCCTGCAAAAAAGCATCGGTCCGTTTCCCTGAAAATCAGGATGCTTTTGCGGATGACTTCTTTTCCTTTTTCCGTAATACTCACCTGGTTTATCCGGTTATCACTTTCATCGGCAAGCCTGGTAATGTATCCCCCTTTTTCCAGTTTTTTCAGCGAAACGGCAATAGCTGCCGCCGAAACATCAAATTTCTCCGCCAGCTCCACCTGGGAGCAGCTGGGATTACTGTCCAGCTCCATTAAAAGCCTGTGCTGGGTGGGGTAAACCCCTGTGTGGGAGACTTTCCTGTCCAGGTAACGTCTCAGCATCGTATCCGCCTTGCGGAAGTTCATTATAGAATCATGTGCAAGCTTCTTTCTATCCATATGTTTTACAGCCGCTCTGCGGCGGCTCCTCCTTTTTCTTGTTGTCTGAAACCATCCAGGTAAATCCGGACTGCCTTTCGCTTCCTCATTAATTAATCGGTTAATGTTTAATTTCATTAACTATTATCTAGTTAACTATTTTAATCATTCCGCCGCAGAAAGTCAAGCCGCTGCAGGAAACAGGGTGTAGATAAAAAAAGTTGGTGCCGCCATAGTTTCCCCCGGCTGCCATCCCCGAAAAACAACAGCCGCCCGATACGTTTATCCCGATTGCCATATGGATATAATGACAGCATGGATGCGATGCGTCAGCCATTCACAGAATCCGTTCGGACCGGTCCAGGCGCTCACCGTCCAGACGTAACAGTCCGCACAGATCCGGCTTGTTACGCTGTGGGGGTACGCAGGATTTTTATCTGTCCCCCTCTGTGGGATCCCATCTTGCCACACAACTAGATATAGTATATAATAGATTCAATTCGGCAAAATTAATACTAGCTTTAGTATCATACATATCCGGGCAGCTTTTTTTGCCATACCTTTTTTATTTCTGAAGGCCCGGAAAAAGGAGACAGACATGGATATCACGAAACGCAACGGCCGTCAGGAAGATTATGACGGTCAGAAAATCATTACCGCTATGAAAAAAGCATTTGAAAGCACAGGGAGTAACCCCGCCCCTTCCGTCATGGCGGATCTGCTTGTATCCGTAGAGGAAAAACTTACCGCCAAAAGCATCACCAGCGTGGAAGGGATCCAGGATCAGGTGGAACAGACGCTGATGGAGCAGGGCTTTTTCACAGAAGCCAAAAATTATATTCTTTACCGCCAGAAACGTTCCCTTTTAAGAGACGCCAGAGCCGCTCTGTGCGAAGCCGCCTCCGATCCTGCACTGGAGTTTGTTTTCCGTAACATACAGAAGGATTTTCCCGGTGAAGAATATTCCCTTCTTCATCTTTCTGCCAAATATAATACGTTCTGCAAACCGGAAATGAAAACGGAAGAAAAACTTACGGCTTTGATTAAGGCTGCCGTGGAACTCACCACCCAGGAAGCGCCCCGCTGGGAATTCATTGCCGCCAGGCTTTTGAATTACCAGGCGCATAAGGCAATCGCCTCACGCATGGAAGAGGCCAGAATTACATGCTTTTATGAAAAGCTGCGTTATCTTACGGATTTGGAGCTGTATGGAAGCTATATTCTGGAACAATACAGCAGGGAAGAACTGGAAGAAGCATCCCTGTTTCTGGATGACACAAGGGACGGGCTGTTCACCTATGCCGGGCTGGATCTCCTGCTGAAACGGTACTGCATACGGACTAAAAACCATATCCTCCTGGAAACGCCCCAGGAAATGTACTTGGGAATCGCCCTTCATCTGGCTATGAAGGAAAAGCAGAACCGCATGAACTGGGTTAAGAAATTCTATGACTGCTTAAGCCGCATGGAGGTCACTATGGCCACTCCTACCCTTTCCAATGCGCGCAAGCCCTACCACCAGCTTTCCAGTTGTTTTATCGACACCGTTCCCGACAGCCTGGAGGGCATCTACCGGAGTGTGGATAATTTTGCCCAGGTGAGCAAATTCGGCGGCGGTATGGGGCTTTACTTCGGAAAAGTACGTGCCACAGGAAGTTCTATCCGCGGCTTCGAAGGTGCGGCAGGCGGGGTAATACGCTGGATCAAGCTGGTCAACGATACCGCTGTTGCTGTGGATCAGCTGGGTATGCGCCAGGGCGCCGCCGCCGTATATCTGGATGCCTGGCACCGGGATTTACCGGAATTTCTGCAGCTGCGCACCAATAACGGGGATGATCGTATGAAGGCTCATGATATTTTTCCTGCGGTCTGCTATCCCGATTTGTTTTGGAAAATGGCAAAGGAGGATTTGAACCAGGACTGGCATCTGATGTGTCCTCATGAAATCCTCACGGTAAAAGGCTACTCCCTGGAGGACTATTACGGGGAAGAATGGGAAATCCGGTATCAGGAATGTATCCGGGATTCCCGTATTTCCAAACGGGCGGTATCCCTGAAGGAAATCGTCCGCCTGATCCTGAAATCCGCCGTTGAGACCGGCACGCCGTTTACGTTTAACAGGGATACGGTAAACCGGGCCAACCCCAACGGCCACAGAGGGATAATTTACTGCTCCAATCTGTGTACGGAAATCGCACAGAACATGTCCCCCATCGAATCGGTAAGCTCCGAAATACGTACAGAAAACGGGGATACCGTGGTCGTGAATACCACACGTCCCGGTGATTTCGTAGTCTGCAACCTGGCAAGCCTATCCCTGGGCAATCTTCCCGTGGAAAACGATGCTTATCTCTCCGATGTAGTGGCAACCGCCGTCCGTGCACTGGACAATGTCATTGATTTGAATTTCTATGCCCTTCCCTACGCCAAGCTTACCAACCGCCGCTACAGAAGCATAGGCCTGGGCGTGAGCGGCTATCATCATATGCTTGCCAGACATCAGATCCCCTGGGAAAATGAAAACCATTTATCCTTTGCGGACGATGTCTTTGAACGGATTAACCGCGCCGCCATTGCCGCCAGTTCTTCTCTTGCGGCAGAAAAAGGCAGCTATGAATACTTTGAAGGCAGCGACTGGCAGACCGGCGCTTATTTTGAGAAACGGGGATATCTTTCCCCGGCCTGGAAGGAGCTGAGGGAAAAGGTCGCTTCCCAGGGAATGCGCAATGCCTATCTTCTTGCCGTGGCTCCCACCAGCAGCACCAGTATCCTCTCCGGCACCACCGCCGGGCTTGACCCCATCATGAAACGCTTTTTCTTAGAAGAAAAGAAAGGCTTCATGCTTCCCAGGGTAGCCCCGGAGCTTTCCATGAAAACCTACTGGTACTATAAAAACGCCCATCTCATTGACCAGAGTATGAGTGTGCGCGCCTGCGGCGTGCGTCAGCGTCATATTGACCAGGCGCAGAGCATGAATCTGTATATCACTAACGATTATACCCTGCGCCAGGTTCTTTCCCTCTATATTGAGGCATGGGAATGCGGCGTCAAAACCATCTATTATATAAGAAGCAAATCTCTGGAAGTGGAAGAATGCGAGAGCTGCTCCTCCTGAAGTGAGTATCCGGCCCGCCCGCAGGGCCTCGGAAGGGTTGCCGCAGGACACTGCGGGCGGGCCGCATGGCAGCCTCCTTCCAGCTGCAAACCAGACCATCAAATACATTGCGGAATATACACGGAAAGGATACGAAGAAATGAATAAACTGAAAAAGAAACCGCTTTTTAACCCCGAAGGGGATACGGATGTACGTCTGCGCCGTATGATAAACGGAAATACCACAAACCTGAATGATTTTAATAATATGCGTTATCCCTGGGTGAGTGACTGGTACCGTCAGGCTATGAACAATTTCTGGATACCGGAGGAAATCAACCTCTCCGCCGATGTTAAGGACTATCCGAGGCTTTTGCCGGCGGAACGGACCGCTTATGACAAAATTTTAAGCTTCCTTGTTTTTCTGGATTCCATCCAGACGGCTAACCTGCCCCACATCGGGGAATATGTGACAGCCAATGAAGTGAACCTTTGTCTGTCCATCCAGACCTTCCAGGAATGTGTACACAGCCAGAGCTACAGTTATATGCTGGATACCATATGCAGCCCGACGCAGCGCAACGCCATTCTGTACCAATGGAAGGATGACGAACACCTTCTGCGCAGAAACACCTTTATCGGAAACTGCTATAATGAATTTCAGGAGCATAAGGATCCCGTCACCCTGCTCAAGGTGATGATGGCGAACTTCATTCTGGAAGGCATTTATTTTTACAGCGGCTTCATGTTCTTCTATAACCTGAGCCGTAACGGCAAAATGCCCGGTTCCGCCCAGGAAATCCGCTATATCAACCGGGATGAGAACACTCATTTATGGCTTTTCCGCAACATCATCCTGGAGCTGCAGAAGGAAGAACCCCAGCTTTTCACCCCGGAAACGATCACGGAACTGAAGGAAATGCTCCTGGAAGGCGTACGTCAGGAAATCGACTGGGGCCATTACTGCATCGGGAATAACATTCCCGGCCTTACCCGGGATATGGTATCCGACTATATCCATTACCTGGGTAACCTGCGCTGGACCAGCCTGGGGTATGAGCCTCTTTATCCGGAACACACAGCCGAACCGGAAAGCATGGCCTGGGTCAGCCAGTATTCCAATGCCAATATGGTAAAAACCGACTTTTTTGAAGCAAAAAGTACCGCCTATGCCAAGAGCACGGCTTTGGTGGATGATCTGTAAATAGAGAACCCGCTCCGCAAAACGCCGTACCCTGAAAGAGCTCTTTAAAATGCCGTACCGGCAATCAAACTCCATGCTGGTACGGCATTTCTGGTTTTCTATTTCTCCCGGTTAAAACCTTCATGGGATAATTCCAGGCTTTCAAAGCTCATACCCGCCTCCGTGCTCCCGTCATTTCCGGTCCCTCTGTTCGAATAGCTCCATTTAACAGGCCATGCATTTATTCCAAAACATCCGGCGAACTGATTTCTTAAAACTTTCCTATTATTTCCCCATCCGCCCGCACACTATAGTTATATTTTTTAAAAGGTTACGCCATTATCATCTCTTCTATTCTTCTCATTTTTTTATGGCAGCATTTGCTTCCATTTTATCTAAAATCCCCGCAGCCGTAACTCCGGGATGGGTTACACGAATACGGCACACCTGCTCCACAAATTTCTCAGGCAGCCTCCATTTTTCAGCCATTACCCGGACAGTTTCCCCTCTGTCCATTCCCTTGACGATCCTTTTAACGGCAACAGCTCTGTCCATGCCATATAAGTCCTCCAGCACCGCCTCTTTCTTACTCCGGTCTTTACAATCTGCCGGTATCAGATCAATCCGCTCCACCTCAACGCCGCCGTTATGAAGCTCCAGCACCGCCATGGTAACCGGCAGGGTAAACCGCCGTTTTCCGCAGCTTCCCGGGTTAAGCCACAGAGTGTTCTCCTCCTGCCGGCAGGAATAATTATGGGTATGGCCGTATATAACCACATCGGCATTCCCTCTCCCTTCCGGTATCTCCCTTCTGTTGTGTATCATATAAAAAGATACCCCTTCCAGTTCAAATGAAAGGGTTTCCGGCACGCCGGCCGCCCATTCCCCATCGTTGTTTCCCCGCACCATGTATAACGGTTTTCTCTTTTCCAGCTGTTCCGCCAGTATCTGCGTATTTACATCCCCTGCATGCAAAATGACATCACAGGTTTCTATCAGGTCTGATACTTCCTGCCGCAGCAGGTTATGGGTATCTGAAATAACCGCAGCCCGCATTTCCTACTCCTTTCCGCTATCCTTCACAGCCGCCGGTTCCGCCGCCTTATCCGTGTCCTTAAAAATTTCCTTTGGCCTCTTCAAACTCCTCCAGGACACCAATCCCTATATCCTTGTAATATCCCTGCGTTGCCCCGATATAGCGCCCGTTTGCACTGCAAAAAGCCCCTCTGGCATCCGCCCAGGCATCTTCCCCCGACAAAGTGATCACCGTACATTCCCCGTTTTCAAAATAAAGGGTCCTTACCGACGGGGAGCCTCCGGAGGGTTTATCCTCCGCGCAGACCAGTTCTCCGTTCTCCGGACGGAAATAGAAATCATAATTCTCATTTTCCCCATGCTGCAGGCTGTCTTTCTGAGCCAGCACCTGTTCCACATAATCTCTGTTATGCCCGGCCGACCGGTTCACATTTGCAAGGAACTGATACCCGCCTTCTTTTTCCCGCAGGCTGACCTCCCAAAGTCCGTCTTCATTGCCTGTGGTATACAAAATCCTTATGATATCTTCCGATCTGGTCCCGGATATGCATTCCGCCATTACCAGGTTAGTATCGCCTGCATTCAGATAATAGGCCCTGTATTCCGGCAGATAGTCAAACAGTACTTCCTTCTGCACCTGCTCCAATGTAATGCCGAATCTTTCCATGAGGTATTGCTCCATTGTGTCCACCGGGAATTTTACCGCATCCAGGGTTTCCTCCCAGCCGAGAGATGCGACCTCTTCTTCCGATACGGGTTCTCCTATTCCGTGGAGGCTGTAAAAAATCTCCGACACACTGATCTGCGCAGGCTCTTCATAATAGCAGGTGAGACAATTCCCATAGCCGGTCTGGTTTAAAAGCTCCCGGAAGCCCTGCAGTTCTTCTTCGGTCAGTGAAACCCGCTCCGCCGGGGCGGCCGTCTGTCCGTCCGGGTTACTGTCTGTGCCGGAGTTCAAGTTTTCTTCCGGACTTTCTTTGTCCGCACCTGTTTCCATGGCACTTTCCAGAACAGCAGCGGGGCCTTCTTCCGCCCTGCTGCAGGAGGCTAAAGCCGGAATCACAGCAATAAGTGATACCGCTATCCACAGCTTCCCCCCGTTTTTTCTCCTCTTTATTCCCTTCTTTTTCTCTGTCGTCATAATTTCCCTCCCGATCTGTTTAATCTTACCTTTTTCCGTCCGGGGAAGCAATGTGCAGGGCGTGATTTTAAGGAAATTTTAATAACCGTTCAGCCAGGTCTGCGCCTTTACTGTGCAGATCGCAAGAATACGTTGCGGCGACAATTCCAATTGTTTTACTGTTCCTCTTTTTATCCCCACAAACTGGCATGGTTAAAAATATATAAAATGGCACTTTTTATCATGCCACTTTTATGTATAATAAGATGCAAGTATATACCGAAATACGGATTACGTTTCGCGGACGTTCCGGCACAGACTATTTATAACCGGAGGACATGATAATGGAAAATAACAGATATGAATTGAATAAAGAACTGGCCCAAATGCTTAAAGGCGGCGTTATCATGGACGTCACCACACCGGAGCAGGCGCGTATTGCCCAGGAAGCCGGTGCCTGCGCTGTCATGGCGCTGGAACGGATTCCGGCAGATATACGGGCGGCCGGCGGCGTATCCCGCATGAGTGATCCGGAGATGATCCGGGGCATCCAGGAAGCGGTAACCATTCCGGTCATGGCGAAATGCCGTATCGGCCATTTCGCGGAAGCACAGATACTGGAAGCCATTGAAATTGATTATATTGATGAAAGTGAAGTGCTTTCCCCCGCCGATGATAGATACCACATCGACAAAACCGGCTTCCGGGTTCCTTTTGTCTGCGGCGCAAGGGACTTGGGTGAGGCGTTAAGGCGGATCGGAGAAGGGGCTTCCATGATCCGTACCAAGGGGGAGCCAGGTACCGGGGACATCGTCCAGGCCGTGCGCCATATGCGCAGGATGAACAGCGAAATCGCCCGTGTGGCTTCCCTTCGCCCGGATGAACTTTTTGAAGCGGCCAAAGAGCTTCAGGTTCCCCTTTCCCTTCTCCGTTATGTCCATGACAACAGGAGACTTCCCGTGGTAAACTTTGCCGCCGGCGGCATAGCCACTCCGGCGGACGCCGCCCTGATGATGCAGCTCGGGGCGGAAGGCGTTTTTGTAGGCTCCGGCATTTTTAAATCCGGAAATCCCGCAAAACGGGCGGAGGCCATTGTAAAGGCCGTCACCAATTACCAGGATCCCGCACTTCTTGCCGAATTGTCTGCCGGTTTGGGCGAAGCCATGATAGGGATCAACGAATCGGAAATCGCCCTTTTGATGGCGGAAAGGGGAAAATAAATGCCGGGAACGACACTATCGGAAACGGAAATGAGAATTGGTATTCTCGCCCTCCAGGGGGCATTTGCAGAGCATAAAATCATGCTGGAGAGCCTGGGTGCAACGTGTTTTGAAATCCGTCAGATTAAAGATTTGGATTCCGGTCCGCCAGACGGACTTGTGCTTCCCGGAGGGGAAAGTACAGTCATGGAAAAACTGCTCCGGGATTCCGGGTTGTTTTCCCCCATCCGGGGAATGCTGGAAAAAGGACTTCCCGTCCTTGCCACCTGTGCAGGCCTGATATTGCTGGCACGGGAAAAAGAAGACAAAACGCCGCCCTGTTTCGGCACGCTTCCTGTTACGGTCCGCCGGAATGCGTACGGGCGGCAGCTGGGAAGCTTTCAGGAAATGGCATCTTTTCAGGGAATCGGGCCTTTTCCCATGACCTTTATCCGGGCCCCGCTGATTGTTTCAGCCGGCGAAACCGAGGTACTGGCAATGACCTGCCAGATGGATAAACCCGGCGGCATCCTGCGGGAATATCCCGCCGCCGTGCGATACCGGAACCAGCTCGCCATGTCTTTTCATCCGGAATTAAGCGGCAATCCCGCGGTACATTCCTATTTTCTGCGTATGGCTGAAAACGCAGCCTTCCCTTCGGAAGGAAAGCCCGTATAACCATTATGAGGAGGAAATCAATATGAGAAATGAAAAAGTCCAGAAGCTGGTAATGACCGGTGTCTTTGCTGCGCTGTCCTATGTGGTATTCACGTTCCTGCAAATCAAAATCACGCTGCCCGGAGGTGACGCCACCTCTATCCATCTGGGAAATGCCGTCTGTGTCCTGGGCGCCCTGATACTGGGCGGTCTGTATGGGGGCATCGGAGGCGCCCTGGGCATGACCATCGGGGATATTTTTGATCCGGTTTATGTGGTCTACGCCCCCAAAACCTTTGTGCTTAAACTCTGCATCGGGCTGATTACCGGTTTTATCGCCCATAAATGCGGTAAAATCACCCAGACAAACGATAAAAAGAAGTTATTCCAGTGGACACTTCTCGCCGCGATAGGCGGGCTCGCTTTCAATATGGTGGCGGATCCTCTCGTTGGCTATTTTTATAAGCTTCTCATTCTTGGTAAGCCTGCCGCCGATATTACGCTGGCCTGGAACATCGCTTCCACCTCTATCAATGCCGTTTTATCAACCATCGTCTCCGTTGCCGTGTACATGGCACTCCGTCCCGCCCTGCAAAAGGCCGGTCTGTTCTTCCGCCTGGGAACAAAAGGGTGTGCAAATAAGTAACTCAAACTTCGCAGGAGCAAAATGGCCTTCCGCCCGCTGGCAGAGCGGAAGGCCATTTTGCTCCTGCGAAGTTTGAGTAAGTAATACAAAAAGTCACAAAGGGCCGTCTGAACTGTTACCAGAAAATTACAGAAAACATTGTAAAAAAACAGCGACATTCCGCTAGCCGGATTGCCGTTGTTTTTGTTATAATAAGTCTTATGGAATCCCGGCCCGGCCATCTGCCGGCGGCCGGACGGATTCTGCCGGTTGCCAGAAAGGCACCGGCCCCTATATTTCATAAGAAAAGGAAACGCACTCCATGACAGAACAATCCTTATCGGACAAGTCCCGGACAACCTGCCGGATTCCTCCCAAAATCGCCATGATCAATGATATCGCAGGCTACGGCCGGTGCTCCACCACCGTATCCCTTCCTATTATTAGTTCCATGGGAATACAAGTATGCCCGGTTCCTACTTCCCTCTTTTCCAATCATACCGGTTTTCCGGTACATTTTATGCATGACTGTACCGCGATTCTGCCGGATTACCTGGAAAAATGGCGGGAGCTTGGTCTGTCCTTTGACGGTATCTACTGTGGTTTTCTGGGCAGTGTGGCCCAAATCGATATTGTCAGAGACTTTCTGGCCTCCCAGCGCAGAAACGGCGCCGGTTCCGCATGCTCCACGGCCATGTCCCCCGTTGTCATCCTGGATCCGGTGATGGGTGATCACGGAAAAGCCTACCGCACGGTCACTTCCCGTCACTGTTCGGAAATGAAGGAACTGCTGTCCATGGCGGATATCATCACACCCAATATTACGGAAGCCTGCCTTCTTACCGGTGCCGGCTACCGGGATACCGGCTGGTCCACGGAGGAACTGACGTCCCTCACCGAACAGCTCCATGCCATGGGTCCTGCAAAAATCGTAATAACCGGTATGCAGGAGGAAGGCGAATTCGTTAATTTTATTTCCATAAAACAGGAAGAGGGCAATAGCAACGGCTACCGCCACGGCTATTGCCGTATGCACATCGCCGGAGAATCCCGGCCGGGCACCGGAGATATCTTCGCCTCCGTTATCGCTGCGGATGCTGTCAACGGCGTCGATTTTTTCCAGTCGGTGGAAAAGGCCGCCGGCTTTGTGCGCACCTGTACACAGGCTTCCGCAACGCTGCATATCCCCAGGGAACAGGGTGTCTGTTTTGAAAATTTCCTGTATCTGCTCACCTGAGCAATGATTTTATCGGTTCCAGTCCCGGGGATACCCCTCCGGCAGCGGACGGCAGGCCGGCCGGGACATGCGAAGTTTGAATAACTGAAAAACAGAGAAAAGAGGTAACGTAATGAATAAAAAAGAAGTCCTGGAAATCCGGAAACAATATACCCATGAGAAATGCTCCATCACCCGAATCTGCGGCTGTTACGTGGACGGGGAAAAAAACATCAAAACGGAGCTGAAAGAAGCCTTTCTTTCCCTCCCGGAAGAAGAAACCTTTAAATATTTTAATCTTTTCAAGCAGACCCTTTCCGGGACCCTGGGAAAGAACCTGCTCAATCTGGAGTTTCCTCTGGATTCGGAAAATCCGGGCGGCCCCCAGGAATTCCTGCTGAAGCTGCGCGACAGTAAGCTGCAGGATGATGCACTTCTCGAGGAATTTTACCAGAAAATCATAGAAAACTATTATTTCCCGGAAAATTATTATATAATCCTCATTCATGTGGCCTATGATATTCCCGGTAAATCCACCGACGGTTCGGAAATGTTCGACGCCTCCGAAGATGTTTACGAATATCTGCTTTGCAGCCTCTGCCCGGTCAAGCTGTCAAAACCAGGCCTTTTTTACAATGCGGAAACCAACACAATTGAAAACCGAATCCGTGACTGGGTAGTGGATCCTCCGGTAAAAGGGTTCCTTTTCCCGGCTTTTAACGACAGAAACAGCGACATCCATTCCATGCTGTATTTTTCCAAATCGGCGGAAGAGCTGCAGCCGGAATTCATCGAAGCCTTGTTCGGCTGCTTCCTGCCGCTCACCGCCGACAGCCAGAAGGAAACCTTTAATTATCTGATTTCCGACACGCTGGGGGAGGACTGTGATTATGAGGTTGTAAAAAATATTCATGAACATCTTACCGAAATGGTGGAAGAAACCAAAGATTCCCCGGATCCGCTGGTACTGACCAAACCGGATGTAAAACGCCTGTTTGAGCTGAGCGGCGTGCCTGAAGAGAAACTGGAAACCTTCGATCAGACCTTTGAAGCTGCCGCCGGGGAAAAAGCTTCCCTGCTTGCTACCAATATCGCAAGCAGCAGGAAATTCAACATAGAAACCCCTGACGTAGTGATCAAGGTAAATCCTGAACGCACGGATTTGATTGAAACCAGGGTTATTGACGGAAAAGAATGTCTTGTAATAACGGTAAACGATCATATTGAAGTAAACGGCGTCAATGTCAGGACGATTGCCCCCACACACGAAGAGGAACCGGCTCCCGATGAGGTTTCCGGTTCCCAGCCTTCTTATGAGGATACGCAAGAGGCCATTCCTGCTTCCGCCCCCGCTGCATCCCCTGAAGATGACGGTTATTCATTTTCCTGATTTTCATCCTCTGCCATACGGTAGCCCACACCGATTTCCGTAAGGATAAACTGAGGTTCTGCGGGATTTTTTTCCAGCTTTCTGCGGATATTGGCCATATTTACCCGCAGGATCCGGTTATTGTCATCCGCATAGGGGCCCCATACGTGGGATATCAGAGAATCATAGGTAATAACCCTTCCTGAATTCCTTGCGAGACAGGATACGATTTTAAATTCCACCTGGGTCAGATGAACACTTTCTCCATCTACAGTAACAAGGCGCTTGTCAAAATCAATGACAAGCCCTTTTGCTTTATAAGGCCTGTCAACGGCGGCCCCTCCGCCCGCCGGCCGGTTGCCGTGCCGCAGGGCAGTACGGATTCTGGCAAGCAGTTCATTGGATCCGAAGGGCTTGGTAATATAATCATCCGCCCCCAAATCCAGCGCCATAACCTTTTCCTTCTCCTGCGTCCTGGCAGATATAACAATAATAGGGATGGCGGAATAGGAACGCACCTGCTTGATCACTTCCATACCGTCGATATCCGGCAGCCCCAGATCCAGTAGAATCAGCTCCGGACATTGGGAAGCTATCAAAGAAAGGCCGTCTCTGCCGAGCGCTGTGGTGATCGCTTTATATCCTTGTGCCTTTAACGTTGTCGCAATAAATTCGCAGATATTTTTTTCATCCTCGATAATAAGAATTGTTACCTTCGCCTGCATGCCGTATTTCCTCCGTTATTGGTAACCGCTCAAGCTGTACGCTTACCATTATTGTTCGTTGTCCATCCTGCCTCTGGGCAGTGTGAATGCAAATTGTGCCCCGTGCCCGAGATTACGCGCGCTTATGGTGCCTCCATGCGCCGTTATGATCGTTTTGCATATCGACAGCCCGATGCCCATCCCTTTATGTCCGTCCGAGCTGCTGTTTTCCGTCTGCCCGGTACCGTCAAAAATCGTTTTCAGCTTGTCTTCCGGGATTCCCACTCCCTGGTCGGTCACCAGAAAAGTGACATTGTCCTTCCCTATCTCTGCCCGGCATTCAATTGGATCCACGCTTCCCGCATGAAACACCGCATTTTCCAGCAGATTCACCAGAACCTGTTCAATTAAAGTGGCATCCATTGGTATCATCACAAATTCCTCCGGCAGAAGGACTTTGATCCTCGCATCCGGGATCCGCTTTTTCAGCCGGAAGACCGCTTCCGACATAACCTCCTCCACCGGTTCAAGTGACTTATTCACACTGGCTGAATCATTACGAATCCTGGTGACGGTCAGAAGGTTTTCCACCATATTCAGAAGCCAGTTGGCATCCTCCCCTATATGCTGGACCATAGCCCTTTTTTCATCCGGATCCAGCTTATCCTCATTCTCCAGATAAGAGCTGCTGGCACCGATAATCCCTGTCAAAGGCGTCCTCAGATCATGTGACACCGCCCTGAGCAGGTTAGCCCTCATCTTTTCCTTCTCCGCCTCCGCCAGCTTCTTCTCCCGATCCGCCAGGATTCGGGACTGCTGCTTCATATGAGATGCGGATGCACTGGTTATAACGGAAACCACCAGCATACAGATAAAGGTCACCGGATAGCCGTCCAGGGTAAAATTGATTTGCCAGTAAGGATACGTAAAAAGATAATTCACGCACACCACGCTTATCATGGCCGCCGCAATCCCCGGCAGATACCCGCTTGTCTGCCGGGAAATAAAAAGCAGGGCGAGTGTATAAAACATAATTACATTAATATTACTGGCAGATATCCGGTAATACACAAAAGCCACTATTGTTGCAACCAAAAGTATACCGAAGGTTATACATACGTCTTTCCCTGTACATTTGTATATTTCATCCGTGAGCCTGCTTTTCCTTTTCTGTCCGACACTATCCTTTTCCATGTCTGTCCTCTCCGCCCGCACATGACTTTATCCACTTCCTGTAATTATACGTTCAGCCATGCCCCTTTGTCAACGATGCCGGGAGGGGGAGCAGGATGCCGCAGGGCACAAGGGGCAGGACACAGCAGCAAAGTGGGTGAAACCGGAAAAAGCGAAAACCGGAACGTCCATTCCCTGGACTGTTTCCGGTCTTCCGCCTTGATCTTACTACTATTTATTGGTTCTGTACCAGGATTTTCTCAATTTCCACCACGTACATGGTATGGAAATCCTTTTCCCCGAAATACTGTTCCACCAGCCCTTTGTCCAAAAAGCTTTCTTCCGTCATAGGCTGCTCATAAAGCTTCCGGCAAATCAGGGCCATGCGGCTTTCTTTGAATACCGGGGCACTGTTGACCATTTCCACATGCAGGCCGTTTGCAGCGATTTTATCCTCATCCCGTCCGGAAACCGTTCCCATATAATTCAGCATTTTCCGGCTGCTGTCATCGAAAAAGCTGAGGGAGAGCTTTTCGTTGTTGTCAATGAATTCTTTGGTATAACGCTGGGGCCTTACAAAAACAAAGGCTACTCTTTTTCCCCAGAGGATACCCAGTCCGCCCCAGCTGGCGGTCATGGCATTCACCTTACCCGCGTTCTCCGCAGCCACAAGCATCCAATCCTCATTCATTAAACGAAATACATTGTCGGTCATTTCTTCGGGTTTGATTTTGTCCCACATGCTTCTTTACCTCCTGTCTGTCCTTACCTCTCCGGCATAATTACGGCCACAATAAAGTATGCGATCACTCCCAGGAAGCCGGCTCCTAAAAAGATACTGGCGGCTACCCAGATAATCCGGATGATAGTCGGATCCCAGTTGAAATATTCGGCAATACCGGCACACACACCGCAGACCATCCTGTTGGTTGCCGATCTTCTCAGACGCCTTCCGGCCTGACGGCCGTTGTCACTATAGCCGCCGCCGTAACCATTGTTATTGGAATAGCTGTTATTGCCATAGCCGCCATAGCTGTTATCATAGCTGCCGTTTCCCTGGCCCGCATTACTGTAGCTGTTGTTAAAACCGCCATTCTGCCAGTCATTTCCCTGATAGGTTCCATTATTGTTAAAGGAGTTATCGTTTTCTCCATTGCTGCCAAACTGTCCCGAATTCTGATTCCGGGTATTCTCATTCTGTGCTTCCTGTGTTTTATTTTCATTGTTATTATATCCGTCCATATTATCCTCACTTTCCGCCTGTTCAAGGCCGGTCCATATCTTTATTATCAACTATCCGCTCTAATTTGTAAAGTAAATTTCCATACTTCCCATAGAACAGGTTAAATCAAAATCACTGTCAGCGCCATAATTCATCGTTCTTTCCGATGCCATGCCTGCAAATTCATTGTCTCCGATTGACATGCTGCCCATGGAGGTCTCAAGCTGATAGTTATGGTCGCTCTCTTTACCATCAAGATACATGTACACGGTTCCCATGCCACAGTCGCCTGTTACATCGCCGGTGATGGCGCCATCGTAATCCATGCTTCCCATTCCAACCTCAAAATACATATTGTTGACATTCATCTCATAAAAATACAGTTCACCCATACCCAGGTTGAAATTAGCCTCTTCCGCGCCGACTCCCGTAACACTCAGGCTGCCGGCTCCCACATCACAGTTGAATTCTTCCGTGATAAAACCGGAAAGATCCGCTTCTCCTGCCCCCAGGTCCACATCAACATCTGAAAAAGAAATATTTGCAGGAAGATACAAGTAAATCCTTGTTGCCAAATCATTGTAATGGCTTTTACTCCGGTTATCCAGCGCTTTGATATAAAGAGTGCCTTCTTCCACATAGTACTGTGCTTTTTTTACATTATCGGCCTCCAGACGGATATCTCCGTTTGCGGATTCCATGATATAAAAACCGACACCGCCCAATTCCAGATTCAGCCCTGTTATAGAGTTCTTATTCGCTGCATAGGCAATATCTGCCTGAAAATCTTTCCCCTGTATCGGATGGCTGTTGCTGAAACTGATACTGTCTTCATCCGTTATCTCCCAGTCTGTCATCTCCCAATTATTATATCGTTCAAAAGGGAAACTAAGCTCATTATTATAATACATATCGTCTACCTGGCGTCTGCCGCCTGCCGCTCTTCCTGCCAGCCCAAGCACCGCACCCAGCAGCACCATTACCAGTGCGGCCAGAAGAGTAATTTTTAAAAATTTATTCATTTTCTTTCCTCCATTCTCATACCGGTAGTGTCAAGTCTGACACCCCGTTTTTTATTAAAAACCTTGTATTTCCAAG
>NZ_QUES01000063.1:0-19896 GCF_003478085.1 Eisenbergiella sp. OF01-20
TCTTTGAATATAACAAAGAAGAAGAAATGAAGAAAATCCGGGCCGATGAATTCCGTATTGGAAAAGCGGAAGGAAAAGCAGAAGATGTGCTTGCTCTGCTGAAGGAACTGGGGGAAATTCCGGTTGAGCTGCGAGAAAGAATTCTTTCAGAAACCGACCTTGAACTTTTGAACCGGTGGCTTAAGCAAGCGGCAAAAGCAGGAACTATACAGGAATTCATAGAAAAGGCCGGACTGCCGGACATCTTCTGAATCTTTGTGTAAATTCATGCTTCTATCATATAACCTGTCCTCCGGCTTGCCCTGTATACATGAGTAGTAAGAAAAACTGTAAAAAAACAGATTTTATTGTTGACAAAACAGATTTTGTTATGCTATACTAGCTTTCGGTGACAGCGAGAGTCACCAGAAAACGCTGCTGTGGCTCAGTCGGTAGAGCGTCGCATTGGTAGTGCGGAGGTCATGGGTCCGATTCCCATCAGCAGCTTGTAAGAAGCCCGTATTTTACGGGCTTTTTTCATGTCTGAAAATAAGCAAGATTCTATTTATCTTATTTAGAATAGCATTTGCTAGTGAGAGTTTGAAAATTGCTTTCTGCAAGATGTGCGTCACAATTTGTGGGGAATTTGTCCCAGATTTATGAGGCGCAGAGGGCTACGTTGATTGAATTTGGGATAAATTCCACGCAAAGTGGGGATCCTGCTAAAGCAGGCGTGCAGATTGCGGAATGAATTTTCAAACACACTTTAAGGTTATTGTATTGGGATATTATGTTTTTAATCGTAAGCCTCTCGATATTCTTGTATATATTTCTGTCTTTTTATTTCTATATAAGGATCATTTTCCGGATTGTAATAATAAATATAGTTGAAAAAATCATTTAATGACATATTTGAAATATAGTTATTTTTTCGCACATGTTTAATTATTCCTGATAGCTCTAATTCTTCAATTGCTTCTTGCCTTCCATCGATAAAAAATAAATTTGTGTACTGTTGAAGTACAGCCAATAATCCAAAATACGCATACCTGTAATCATAACTGCTTTCTGTTAGATATGAATTTAATGTTTCAACAGTCAACATAAAAGAATTACTTTTTATTATTGAATCCAAACCATCTTTACTATTATATCTATAATCAATGTTATAGTTAGGTGCTGGAAAGTAAGTAACATTTTTGGTTATATGCAGAACTGTAATTTTTTTTTGCCTAAATTGTTTTGATGAGGTGCTATTTCCATAAATTATAGAAATCTTGGAATATAGAAATCTTGGTTCTGGTCGATATATGGTATGTTGGTTGCCCATTTTAAGGAAGTCCATTAGACCGGTAATTAATACATTTATTACTTTAAAGAAACAAGTATGAAATTGATTATTATTTTTAAGTCGGATACGAGAATTTGTTCTCTTGACGGAATAAACTCGTGTAGAATAAGGTTCCCTTTTGGTTAATGGAGATTCCATGATACCTGCCGTATCTATGTTTCTTAATAAATTTTTATTACTATTCTTTTGTAATCGCTTTCGCATAAAATCCCCCTTCTTGTTATATATTTTGCAGAATATTTAATGTCAATTTTTAGCTGTCTATTTTTACGAGATAAAGCAATCATATCAAAAATAAAGTTATAAGAAATCTCATACGGGTCTTTACAATAGAACATATGTTCTGTATAATATATGCCAGGGGGGCGATGTTTATGGAGACTAATAGAGTGTATTATATTATTGAAAACCACAGTATGATTAAAAAGGTGAGCATTATTAAATTCATTGGTGGGCTTTATACTATAAGTATCGAAGGAACATCCAAATTTCTCCGTGTGCATCCAAGCAGGATTTATACCTCCTATACGGATGCTTCCGATTCCGTTGAAGCAGACAATAAAAATACGGACCTGCATCGGAAAAAGAATGGACAATTACTGTGAACTTTATTATAACACAATCAAAGGAATACTAAAGTTTTGTAAACATTTAAGTTCCAATTCTGATTAAAAAGTAAAAGTGCCTTCCCATACTACGCCTCACGGCATAGGGAAGGCGCTTTTTTTAGTTATAAATCCGGCCTGCAAAGTAACTGCCCATACTTACTGATGGAACAGCATACGCTTGGAAAACGCATTCCGGTATTCGCTTGGTGTCAGCCCCGTGAGTTTTTTGTAGAATTTCATGAAGTTATGGCTGTCGGCAAAACCCAGGGCGTTGCTGATTTCCAGGATAGTCATATTGGTGTCCGTCAGCATGAAATTGGCCTCGTCAATTTTGGCCTTCATTATGTATCGTTTCAGAGACACGCCCGCTATGGAACTGAACATATGGGAGAGATATTTTTCGTTGTAGCCGAAGGAACGGGCGATGTCCGATACCCGTATGTTTTCCTGGATATGGCATTTGATATAGTCCAGGATATCCTGAAACATCTGCCGTTGGGTTTTGGTCGGTGCTCCCAGATTGAATTGTTTGAGATGCTGGTTATGGATTTCGCACATGACCAGAGTGGTCATATAATCGATGGTCAGCCGGTCATAGCGGGAGCGGACGGCATCCTGGAGCTGTTTCATAAGGACAATGATTTTTTCCGTGTTCAACGTCTGGCAATATTGGGGAATCAGCAGCCGGATATTGTTTTCCGCCAGATAACCCAGGGTTTCCGGCGAACCGTCATCGGGAATTACAAGGGAGACGGGATGCCGGGAGGTGAAATGCATCCAGTAAAAACTGCAGTCGGAGGGTTTGAAGCCGCGGCGGAGATTAAAGGGGGGCTGGCCGGGAGGCAGAAGAAGGGTTTCGCCGGTGTTGACGGTAAAATCCTGGTTTTGGTAAGAGATATAAAGCGGCCCTTTGGATATGACAAAAAGTTCATAATCAAGCAAATCGGCTGTCTCATGGACCCAATTGGGAGAGAGCGCTTCAAATTTGCCGGTATAAACATATTCAAGAGGTTTATCGATTGTAAATTCATAAGCCTTCAAGAACCGCGCCCTCCTTTCTAAATGGCAGCCTGAAATGTAACTGTGAAGGTACTGAACAGGCAGTCTGAAATTTAACACCCCAGGTGTATCTTTATCCTGTCTTAAAATAAAAAGAATGGTCCGTATATCTGTTATACAGATTTCGGACGGACGTAATTAAAACGTAAAATAGCTAAAAGAGCAGGAAAGAAAAGAAATTTCTTATTGGTAAGAAATGGAAATTAGTAAATAATGCATAAAAATAGTATATAAAAGGCTGTTAAAATGTACAAGGTGTATAAAGGTTAGGTTGGGTGTAAAAAGGTTGTGGATTTCCGGGTGTGAAAAGGAAGCTATAACCTTTTTACACTTAATGTATCTTTATGACATTTACGAAAAGGGAAGGGGATTATAAGATATACCCATAAAAACCGGTGCAGTTACAAAGGATATATTCAAAATGCACGATAAAATAAATCAGTACCGGCAGATACATAATAAAATAAGACCAATAAAATGCCGCTGAAAAGCGGAGCATACAGCTCTTTTTCGGGGATGGGAGTTCGGCTTCCCCGTCAGGGCACGGGAAAACCACGGGGAACGGATCCGGATAAAAGGATGCTTACCGGTGAAAAAAGGAAATAACACGGCTACCGTGAGATTTCAAAATAAAGAATGGAGGAAAAAGGATGAAAAAGAAAGTATTGGCACTGGTGCTTTCCGCAGCAATGCTTGCAGGTCTGCTGGCAGGCTGCGGCAGCAGTTCAAGTACGGGCGGTACGGCAGGTACGGGCACGGGCGGCACGGAAACGGCAGCTCCTGCGGCGGAAGGGAACGGCAGTGATGCGTCCGCATCCACCGGGGAAGTGGTAAAGCTGAAAGCGCTGATTATTTCCCACTCTTTGACTAAGGATATCACGGAAATGAAATGGGTTTCCGAAATCGAGGAAAAAGCAGGTGTGGAAATCGAATGGGAACAGATCCGGGCCGATTGGGAAACGGTAAAATCCACCCGGTTCGCCGCGGGGGATATTCCGGATCTTTTATTTAATGCAACGGCGGATTCCGATTATACCAAATATGCCGGCCTGTTTACGGACCTGACCCCTTACATAAGTGCGGAAACCACGCCCAACATCACGGCTATGTTTGAAGAAGAGCCGGATACCAAGACCCTGGCGACCACAATGGAAGGAAAAATATTCGGGCTTCCCAAATTCCAGGGGAAATGGCCTTCCACCAATACGGTTATGTTCATTAATCAGGAATGGCTTACGAATGTGGGAAAAGAAGTACCCACTACCTTTACGGAACTGAAGGATGTGCTGAAGGCCTTTAAGGAACAGGACGCCAACGGAAACGGGGATCCTGACGATGAAATCCCCATGGACTTCAATGCAGGGGCCAACAACGGCTGGTTCAACAGCGCCTATTCCATGACAAATCTCGTCGGCTCCCTTGGCATTCAGCTCACGAACTGGGGCACAGATGCCTATTTTGCGGAAGACGGACAGATCAAATGCTATGCGGTGGACGAGCGTTACAAGCTTTTCATTAAATATGTGGCAGACCTTTACGCGAACGGCCTGATCAATACCAACGCGATTTCCAACGATTATTCCGCTTTCCAGTCCTTATCCCGCGGTAATGAAAACGGGGAGGCGCTGGTGGGATGTGTTTTCGGCTGGGAGGAAACAGATAAATTCGGGCCGAACCTTTACAGCCAGTATGTGCCGGTTCCTGCTTTGGACTATGATATTGACTGCGAACCCGGAACCTATGATACACGCTGGAGAGATGACTACACAGGACTGAACATGTCCGGAAACCGGGTATGCGTCAGCGCTAACTGCAAGGATGTGGAAGCCGCAGTACGGTTTATCGACTGCTTCTACGACCCGGCGGTATCCGTACAGGGCCTCTTCGGCGGCATCTCTGACGGCTGTGTGGAGCAGACTGGTGACAACAGCTTCAAGGTGCTGGATCCCCTGGATCCCGATACGGATCCCGGTACCTGGAAATGGACCAGCACCATGGCGGACAATGCGCCGATGTATATCCGCAGAAGTACGGAAATCGAAATGGCACAGGATATGACCTTTGCGCTGGAGGAAAGAAAAGTATACGACGACGTGATTGCCAAAGCAAGCGAATCGGATACGTATCCTCAGATGTTTATGAAATACTCGGAAGAAGATCAGAATACGATGGCTCTTACCCAGGCAAATATCAATAATATTATTGATAACTACTGGTCCCTGTGGATGACAGGGGAATCGGACATCGATGCCGACTGGGACAGCTACGTGAAGAGCGTGAACGACGCGGGCCTTCCTCAGATACTGGAAATCAGGCAGAAAGCCTTTGATACATATCTGGGAAAATAAACCCGGACGGACCTGAATAAAAGAACAGATAATGTAACAGTTCAGACAGGTGGGATGTGTTTTTTGCATCCCACATTCTGTATGAAGGAAGGGTGATCGTATGAGCGCTACGTCTAAGGGAATGACAGTTCCTAAAAAGAATGCTCCGGCCGGAATGAAACAGGGATTCCAAAAATATCTCCAGCATAACTGGCAGCTGTGGATTATGCTGTTTCCCGCTATGCTGTATATTCTGATTTTCTGTTATGTTCCCATGTATGGAATCCAGCTTGCATTCCGTGAATACAGCTTTACAGCAGGAATTACGGGCGGTAAATTCGTCGGCATGAAATACTTCAGGCAATATTTTGAGAGTCCTATGTTCTGGACCACTTTAAAAAACACATTCGTCATATCTGCGACCAGTATTCTCGTAGGCTTTCCGGCCCCGATTATCCTGGCTATGGTAATCAATCAAATCCGCAGTCCGAAGTGGAAACGTACGGTGCAGACAACCGTTTATATTCCCTATTTTATATCCGTTGTAGTCCTGGTATCCATGCTTAACATTATGTTTGCCAATGACAGCGGGGTGATAGCTAATTTTTTAAAGAGTCTTCTTATTGTTTCCCGGGATACCAACATATTGGGAAAAGAATCCTGCTTTGTGCCTCTGTATGTGCTTTCCGGCGTCTGGCAGACCATGGGCTGGAACAGTATTATCTTTATCGCCGCCCTGTCCTCCGTGGATACCCAGCTGTACGATGCCTGCAGGATTGACGGGGCCAACCGGTGGCAGACGATGATACATATTGATTTTCCGGCTATCCTGCCCACAATCATGATTCTGCTTATTATGAATATGGGCAATATCCTGAATGTCGGGTTTGACAAGGTCTTTCTGATGCAGAACAGCCTGAATCTGGGAGCCAGCCAGGTTATTTCCACCTATGTCTATACCGTGGGCATCAAATCCTCACAGTTCAGCTTCGGTGCGGCTGTGGGCCTGTTTAATACGGTGATTAATTTTGTATTCCTGCTGGTAACCAACTTTATTTCCAAACGCACCACCGGCACCGGATTGATGTAGGAGGGAGAGATTATGGCAGATAATAAAAAAAGCCCTGAAAGGGCGGGGAAAAAGTCCTTTAACTGGCCGGACAGAATATTCGGTGCGATGGTTCTTATCCTGAGCATCCTGGTATTTATCGTTATTGCTTATCCGCTGTGGTTTATTATCATTGCGTCCATCAGCAATTCCAATCTGGTGAACCTGGGAAAGGTTACCTTCCTGCCAAGGGACATCCGTTTTTACGGATACCAGCAGATAGCAGACGACAGCCGTATCTGGATGGGGTATGCCAATACCATATTCTATGTGGTTGCGGGAACGCTTCTGAATATGGCGGTTACCATGCCGGCGGCCTATGCCTTATCCAGAAGAGATTTCAAGGCAAGGAACAAGGTGATGTTTTACTTTGTTTTCACCATGTTCTTCAGCGGCGGGCTGGTCCCCCTCTATATGACCGTAAGCTCCCTGGGGCTGATTTCCACCAAGACCATTCTCATTGTGTTTGTGGCGGTCAATACCTATAACCTGATCATTGCAAGGACGTTTATTGAAAATTCCATTCCGGAGGATTTGTATGAGGCGGCGGTACTGGACGGCTGTTCCCATTTCAATTATTTTATCAAGGTGGTCCTGCCCTTGTCCAAGGCGGTGATTTCCGTGCTGATCCTGTATTATGCGGTATTCCACTGGAATGATTTCTTTAATGCGCTGCTGTTTAACAGCAATGCCAAAAATGCCCCGCTCCAGATTATCCTGCGGGAAATCCTTCTGCTCAACCAGGCGTTCTCCAGCGGTGTGGGAAGCGTACAGGGCGGCTATGCCCAGGGGGCCGCGGATCAGGTAAAATATGCGGTTATCATAGTATCCACCCTGCCGATTCTGTGCGTATATCCTTTTATCCAGAAATATTTTGAAAAAGGGGTGATGATCGGAGCGGTCAAGGGGTGAAAAGAATGCGCGTTTTTCGGCGCGTTGGGGGAAATAGTTGAGACAATAGCGGTTTCGGACCGCTGATTCATATAGTATCGCAGGCATGCCCGCGATAGGCAGGGGGATAAAAATGGACAGATTGAAGGATTTCCAATACCGGAAGGTAGAACTTAAAAACAGCTTGTGGGAACGGCAGCGCAGGGATACGGCAGAAACCTACCTGTCGATACCCAATGATTCTTTTCTTTACTATTTCAGGAAACTGGCAGGGCTGGAGGCTCCCGGAGAGGGGCTGACCGGCTGGTACGGAAACGGAGCGTCCACCTTCGGACAGAAGCTGGGGGCCTTTGCCAAGCTCTATGCGGTGACAGGGGACTACCGGCTGAAAGAAAAGGCGGTTTATCTGGCGGATGAATGGGGGAAATGTGCCGAAGCGGCTCAAAAGGTGATCGACTGCAACGGCACCTATGTATATGAAAAGCTGCTGGGCGGCTTCCTGGATATGTATGAATATCTGGGGTATGAAAAAGGGCTTGTCTGGTGTTCCCTTCTTACAGACAGCGCGGCAGCGCGGTTTAAAAGGGACATTCCCAGAGACGGGCTGCAGGGACCGGAATTATGTGACAATGACATGATCGAGTGGTATACACTTCCGGAAAACCTCTACCGTGCCTACCGGCTGACCGGGGATCAGAAATACCTGGATTTTGCCAGGGAATGGGACTATACGTATCTGTGGGATAAGCTGTGCCGCAGAGACACTTCCATAGGCCCCAGACATGCCTACAGTCAGGTTAACAGCCTCTCCAGCGCGGCTATGGCCTATGAGGTGGCCGGAGAAAAAACCTATCTTGAGGCCATCGAGAACGGGTATGAAGAAATTACGGAAAAACATACGTATGCTACAGGAGGCTATGGTCCCGCAGAATGCCTGTTCGCTGAGGAAGAGGGCTTCCTGGGAGAAATGCTGAAGGATTCCTGGGACCCCACCAAAAGAAATGCTGTCTACCGCAATTTCGGAGGCGGATATGTGACCCGCAACGATAACTGGGGCAGCTGCGAGGTTTCCTGCTGTGCCTGGGCTGTGTTCAAAATCTGTAATTATCTGCTCCGGATAACCGGAAAAGCAAAATACGGCGCATGGGCCGAGCAGATGCTGATTAACGGCGTGGCGGGCCAGCCGCCTATTGATTCCCAGGGGCATGTCATGTATTATGCGGGATATTTTGTGGACGGTGCGGTAAAGAGCGTCCATGACAGAAGGCTGCAGGGCAACGGGGCCAATTTTGAATGGCAGTGCTGTACCGGGACCTTTCCCCAGGATGTGGCGGAATATGCAAATATGCTTTATTATACGGACGAAGATGGGATTTATGTATCCCAGTATATGCAGTCCAGGGCGGCATTTACCGTCAGCGGGGAAGAGGCGGTTCTGGAGAACTGTTCGGATGAGGATATCGCCCCTGTGCGCAGGTTCCGTATACAGGAAGCAGGCAGCAGCCCCTTCCGGATTTGCTTCCGGGTGCCTCATTGGGCCGGAGGGGAAAACCGGATTCTGGTAAACGGCGAGGATTCGGGGCTGAAGCCGTCTCCGGATACCTGGGCCGTACTAAAACGGGTGTGGAAGGAGGACGATGTGATTACCGTAATCTATCCTTTCCGCCTGGAGTTTAAGCCGGTTGATGATAAAAATAAGGATATCGCGGCACTCTGTTTCGGGCCGGCAGTGCTGGCTGCGGACAAAATGACCCTGTTTGACGGGGATATGGAAAAACCGGAAACCTGGATTACCTGTGTGGAGGAAAAGGAAATGATTTTCCGTACCCTTCCCGGGCATGTATGTCCTTATCCCCAGGAAGTGAGGACCTTCCGTCCCTATTACAGGCTGCCTGTCATGGAGTGGTATTTTATGTATGTGCGGTTTCGCACACAAACGGGGGAAAGGGGATAAGGGTGGTTCCAGACTGTCAGGGCGGTGTCGGCCGCCCTGCGGACTGCGGGCATAAACAGGGAAAATATTCTTTTGGAAGATTTGCTTTCCTGTGTTATGCAATGGCATGCCTGCCTTTTATTTTCTTTCTTATATTACTTATTACTGTCTAATCCATTTTCTGCCCGCTTACTCTACATGAATTTCTTTAGAAATAATAGCCTTGTCTGCAACACTGCTGTCCATTCCTTCCTGTTCCATTTGAAGACAATCATCATAATTATCAAAAATAAAGATGTACAAAGTTTTTATCTCTTTCCCCTGAACGGCAAATCCGGATCTGCCCGCCATTTCCGTATCCAAGTAAAGCATTTCCCCATTCTGGTTAAAACAAATAGTCTGGCAGGGTTCATAAGACCACCCAAGAAGTTCTAACATCTCTGCATCTGTCAAATCAGGATCTTTTGAAAGCAGCTTTTCCCTCCTGTCGTCTGTCAGTTCTCTCTGTTCTCCCGGTGTTGTCGTATGGACAATTACCTGATACGGAGATATCACTATATCATCAAGCGTAATATTTCCTTTTTTCTCACCTACTTCAATCGTCTTTACATCTGTTCCATTTACCTCAAATGGAAGGACAACATTCCAGACGCCATCCGTCCAGTGAGATGCCGAAATTTCCTCGCCATCAAGCATCCTGTCATCATCATAACCAAGACCGTTTACATTTAGGTCAAGTTCGCCGCTGCCTACAAATTTCTCCGCTAGATTTATCTTCAGAATACCTGCAAATGTATGGCTGTCGATTACCTCTCCCTCAAACGTATTTTCGAGCCATTCAGGTGAACTTCCATCCACACTCCATGTTCCGCCTATATAAAATCCTGCGGCTGTCCGATTATCTGCGGCATTCATGCCTGTATAATGTTCCGGAATATGAGTAAAATCTGCCTCTTCTGCTTCGATATTTACCGTAAGGAATATGGAATATCCATCACAGTAGATTTCTGATACCGTCAATGTAATTCCTTGATCAGATACAGAATAATCCGATGTATCCAAATTACCAGCATGATCCTCATTCGTTAAAACCGTTTCCTTATCCGAATAATCACCTGAATATGTGACATTATCCTGAACCTTCTCAAAGATTTTTCCAATCAAGGGAATCTTAGCTGCAAGCGCCGGATTATAATAACCCAGACCGCCAATTCCAATAATCGCAGCAGCCGCAGCAGCAGCTGCAAATTTCCCTATTTTGCTAAATTTCTTCATTTTATACTTCCTCCTTCTATGTATCCGGATTTCTCTGGTACTTATTTCAGGAGCAAGGGCTTGCTTTAAGATTTGATCCAATTTTTCATCTGTCATATCCTATCGCCTCCAATTTTTCCTTTAACTGCTTTTTTGCTTTCCGCATCCGGCTTTTAACAGTTCCCTCCGGCAGGCCGAGAATTTCAGACACTTCATTGATCTGCATATCCGCTGAATAATACAAATAGATCGGTATTCGGTATTTCTCAGGAAGGGATGCAACGACTCCCTGAATCAAGTCTATCTCATTTTGCTTCAATACAATATGTTCTGGAGAAGCCTCATTGTCATGCTCGGAAACTTCATATCCCTCATCAGACATCTCATCTATACTGTCGATCGGAACCAGCCGCATCCTGTTTGCATATTTTTTCTTCTTATTTTTCCAAAGATAAATTGAGGTGGATAAGGCATAACTCTTTGTATTCTGTGTAGAGTCCAGCTTTTTCTTTTTCTCCAGCAGATTGAGCATAGTGTCCTGATACAGTTCATCCCCGTTTTCCACATCTCCGGCTGTTATCCGACAAAACCGCAGAATATCCTTTCCAAACTTCAGGACAAACCGATCGAATTCATCATTATTCATAGCCGCCCTCCTCCTTCTTCTTTCAAGTCGACTTGCAAAGATTTGCCCTTGCATATATATATTGTCATGACACCGGAAAAAGTTTTCACATTCTTGAAGAATTTTATCATTTGGTCAAATAACAGAAGGAAAAAGATTGACAAATATACATGCCAATGATAGGATAAAACTAAAATGAAACGATTCATACAATACCCGGATCGATTGAAGCAGGCAGTGCTTTCTGTCTGCTTTCTTTGAAACAACGGATGGCTGGCGGACCTTGCCATCCGTTGTTTGGACATAAGGATGGTCCGCGGAACGCAGCGGCTGTTCTTCAGACAGGTTATACAAAAAGGAGGATACGTATATGTTTATGGGAAGTCTGGATTCCCTGCCCCTTTTACGAAGGGGGAAGAGCAGGGCAATTAACTGGGAGAACCGGACCGGGGAAAAAGGAAAAGGGGGAATGGCAGCCAGCGACCTTGGCCCTTCCAGGAAAGGGTCACCCTGTATTCCCTGCCTGGAGCCGGGAGAAACGGTGACCCTGGCGGAAATGGACGGTCCCGGCGTGGTTACGCATATCTGGATCACGGTAACGGACCGTACCAGCGACAGGAACCGGTATATTCTCCGGGATCTGGTACTGCGTATGTATTGGGATGGCGAGGAAACCCCCTCCGTGGAAAGCCCGCTGGGCGATTTTTTCTGCTGCGGTTTCGGGGTATCCTATCCGGTGAATTCCCTGCCTGTGGCTGTTAATCCCACCCGCGGCTTTAATTCCTATTTTCCTATGCCCTTCGGGAAAAAAGCGAAAATCACCATTGAAAACCAGTGTGACGAAGCGGTGAATGCTTTCTTTTACCAGGTGGACTACTGCCTGCTTGAGGAGCTGCCTGCTGAAACGGGATATTTCCATGCCAGCTGGAGACGGCAGCGCCTCACGGAAAAGGGAGAGGATTATGTCATCCTGGACGGAGTGAAAGGCCGCGGCCAGTATGTGGGAACCTATCTGGCGCTTACAACCCTGGAGAGGTACTGGTACGGGGAAGGGGAAGTGAAGTTCTACATAGACGGAGATGAAGAATACCCGACCATCTGCGGGACAGGGACGGAGGATTATTTTGGGGGAGCCTGGAGCTTTGCTACCCAGGAAAACGGGCGGACGGTGGAAAATACCTTTTGTACCCCGTTTCTCGGGTATCCGTATTATTCCCACCATGATACGTTCCTGCACAACGACTACCATAACGACGATCAGATGCCCCAGCGCAGCTTTTACCGCTGGCATATCGCGGATCCGGTATTGTTCGAGGAGGATTTGAAGGTGACCATCCAGCAGATTGGAGTATACCATGGGGGCCTTTTTGAACGCCAGGACGATGTGGCGACGGTGGCCTACTGGTATCAGACAGAGCCGCATCAACCTTTCGGAAAGCTGATGGAGCGGAAGGAACGCTGGCCCAGGTGAAGGTAAGCAGCCGGCAGGACAGCCGGATAAAAGATAATCTACTATAGAAAAAGGAGCGGCTGAATGAGCGAGAAATTAGACAGGGCAAGAGCCTATGAGGAGGAGAAGCGGACACAGACACCGGAGGGGTCAAAATGTGTGTTCCATCTGACGCCGGCAGTGGGCTGGATCAATGATCCCAACGGTTTTTCCCGGTATCAGGGAGAATACCATCTGTTTTATCAATACCATCCCTACAGTACCGTATGGGGGCCTATGCACTGGGGACACCAGAAAACAAGGGATTTTATCAAATGGGAGCATCTGCCCTGCGCATTGGCGCCGGATACGGGATACGACGGGCAGGGCTGTTTTTCCGGCAGTGCGGTGGAGCATGAAGGAAAGCACATCCTCATGTATACAGGGGTGCTTGACCGGATGGAAGATGACGGAAGGCATACCCTCCGTCAAACCCAGTGTATCGCCGTGGGGGACGGGATCAATTATGAAAAGCTTCCTGAAAATCCGGTGATAACCGCACAGGCGCTGCCGGAGGGAAGCTCAAAAGAGGACTTCCGGGATCCCCGGATCTGGAAAGAAGGGGATACGTTTTACGCCGTGGCAGGCAGCCTGGGAGCGGACGGAAGCGGGCAGATTGCCCTGTTTTCCTCCGCGGATGCCGGAAAGTGGCGGTTTGAATCCATTCTGGATGCCAATGGGGGCCGGTACGGAAAAATGTGGGAGTGTCCGGATTTCTTCCCTCTGGAGGACAGCCAGATACTGATCGTCTCTCCCCAGTTCATGCATGCGGAGGGACTGGAATTCCATAACGGTAACAACGCCATCTATTTTGTGGGAAGCTATGACCGTGAGAAAAAGAAATTCCTACGGAAAGAGGCACGCAGTGTGGATTATGGTCTGGATTTCTACGCGCCCCAGACGGTGGAAACCGCAGACGGACGAAGGGTGATGACGGGCTGGCTGCAAAGCTGGGACAACTACCTGACGCCGGAGGAATTCCCGTGGTCGGGGATCATGAGCATTCCCCGGGAGCTGGAATTACGGGATGACAGGCTGATCCAGAATCCGGTGAGGGAGCTGGAGCGTTACCGTCAAAACGAGGTATCCCATAAGGGGGTAACATTGTCGGAAAAGGCGGGAAAGACAGAGCTGGAAGGCGTCCGGGGAAGAGTGCTGGACATGACGGTGGAGGCGGATGTGAGCCGGAGTGATGCCCTGACCCTTCATCTGGCGGCAGGAGAAGGTTTTGAAACCACCCTGTCTTATGAAAAGGGAAAGGGGACGCTTACCACGGACCGGACCTACAGCGGCCTGAAGAAGGATCTTCTTTGCACCAGATCCATGTATGTGGATGCCAAAGAAGGAAAGCTGAAGCTGCGGCTGTTGATGGATAAATACACGCTGGAGGTATTTGTCAATGACGGGGAACAGGCGATGAGTTCTGTGATTTTTACGCCGCCGGAAGCGGAAGGCATAGCTTTTTCCTGTAAAGGGGAGAGTTCCTTAGATCTTGTTATGTATGAAATTATGGTGTAACCGATTCGGCAGAGGAAAGCGAGTTACGACAGAAGGCGGTATGGCCCCGGAAAAGGGCTGTACCGTTTTTTTGTCCGGTGAGTTTACTGTAGCCTAATAAAACGGGCATACCGCCATAAAAGCGATATGCCCGTTTCTAACTCTCTGTTTTTCCATTGCTATAGGCAGAGCACTTACTGTGCCGCTCCGCCCTGTTCCGCCGCCTGTTGCTGCTGTAATGCATAGGCATTCTGCAGCGCCGCGATCTGGGCGTTCAGGCTGTCAATTTCCTGCTGCGCCTGGTTGACGGAATTCTGTGCCGCCGCCTGGGATTCCGGATCGGCGGCCGCCGCAAACTGCTGCTGGGCGCTTGCCAATACTGTCTGGGCATTCTGAAGGGCGGCCTGCAGGTTGGCCATCTGGATATCATAATTAGCCAGCATATTCCTGGCATCCAGCTCCAGCCGCTGCTGGGCAATGACTGCCGCCGCATTGGGATCTGCCATAAAGGCGGCATCATGAGGACACTGGGTGGAAGAGCCTTCCGCAGGAGTGGCATTGCCGCTTAAGGCGGCGTCCAGAGCGGGTGTCATAGTTACCGTACCGGGTACCTGGAACGGGCAAAGCTCTGTGGCAGGCAGGCCGGAATATTCACATACGCTGCCCTGGTAATGCACATCACAGGTTTCCGTAGGAACGGTGCCTTTGGCGAAATATTCCGTTTTCAGCGTTTCGTCACACATACCGGCGATAGGAAGCTTGCCGGACTGGGAGCAAACGGTTGCGGTTACGATATCGGCAGGGACATTGAAGGCCTTGTTTTCCAGGTTTTCATGGATTTTGCTCATGGCCGCTTTCCAAAGGGTTTTGGCCAGGTTACGTTCCCCGGTTTTCCCGGAAAGCTTGGCATTGTTGTCATAGCCTGTCCATGTGGTACAGGTGTAATAAGGCGTATAGCCGGCAAACCATACATCGTTATAATCCGAAGTGGTACCGGTTTTCCCGGCGATGGACATGCCGCCGAAATTCACGCTTGTCCCGGTACCGGAGGTAACGACATCCACCATGGCGTCTGTGAGAAGGAAGGCTGTGCTTTCCTTGATTACCTGACGGGTTTCCCCTACGGTATTGTCAATAACCACATTTCCGTCATGATCCACTATTTTGGTATAAAGCTTGGGTTTGATATACGTTCCGCCGTTGGCAATCGTGGCATAGGAGGCATTCAGCTCCATATTGGTAACACCATAGGTAATACCTCCCAGAGCCAGGGACTGGGTAATATCGGAAAAAATCTGTCCGTTTTTTTCTTCGCTTCTTACCAGCGTGGTAAAACCGAAATTCTCCAGATAATCAAACCCTTTATCGGGGGTAATGGTTGTCAGGGTCTTTACCGCGATGATATTCAGTGAATCCCGGATACCATCCCGCAGGGAACAGATGCCCCGGTAACCGGAACTGTACCAGTTGGATACCGGCCTGCCGTTGGCATAGTTGAAAGGCGCATCTACAAACACATCTGCCAGAGTAAGTCCCGCGCTGTCTAAAGCGGGCGCATAGGTGGAGACGATTTTGAAGGTGGAACCGGGCTGTCTGGTAGTGGAGGTTGCACGGTTTAAGGTACGGTTGGCCTCCTTGGCGCCGCGGCCGCCCACGATAGCTACCACATTTCCGGTGGACTGATCCTCAATGGTCATGGAAATCTGAGGCTGGGGTGTCATGGAAATACTCTCCGCCAGTACCTCATCCCCATCCTGGAGAAGGGAAGCCTTATAGGTTTCTATCGCCGCATATGCGTCTTCCTGGGAGGAAAAAAGCAGGGGATATTTTTTATCGTTTCCGTTTTCCTTCAGGTATTCCTCCAGCATTTCCTTGCTGTAGTTATCGCTTTCCCCATTGGAATGCTGGATGGACAGCTGGTAGTTCAGATACCAGCTGGTACCCTGGGGATAATTTTCCTCATTGGAGCATACTTCATCACAAATAGACTGGATCGTGGGATCCTGGGTGCTGTAAATCTTGAGGCCGCCTGTATAAAGCATGGAAAAGGCCTGTGCCTCGGAATAGCCGGCGGCTTCCAGATCATCCATGACAGCTTCGGTCAGGGCGTCCACAAAATAAGAATTAACAGCGGTTTCCCCTGTCTCTTCGTTAACGGTCTGAATGCGGGAATAGACATCGTCCGCCAGCGCTTCGTCGAATTCGGACTGGCTGATATATCCCTGCTCCAGCATGTCGTTGAGCACCTTTTCCCGACGTTCCGCATTTTTTTCCGGATGGGTAATCGGGTTATAACGGGAGGGGTTCTGGGTGATAGCGGCAATGACGGCGCATTCGGAAAGGTTCAGTTCATATACATTTTTCCCGAAATACCGTTTGGAAGCAGCCTGTACACCCAGGGTGTTCTGCCCTAAATTGATGGTATTCATGTAATTTTCCAGGATTTTATCCTTGTCCATCTGGTTTTCCAGCAGAATGGCCAGATACTGCTCCTGGATTTTACGTTTGACTTTGACGGCAAAAGCTTTTTCACTTTCGCTTGTCCAGCTGGTAAGAACGTTATTTTTGATGAGCTGCTGGGTGATGGTGCTGGCGCCTTCGGAAAAATGTCCGGACGTAAGCCCGATAAAGCCGGCACGGATAATACCTTTGATATCAATGCCGTTATGCTCATAAAAACGTGAATCTTCGATTGCCACAAAGGCGTGGGCAAGATTTTCAGGGATTTTGTCCATGCTTACGGGCACCCGGTTGGAGCCTTCCGCATCCAGCTTGGCAATCTGGTTCCCCTCCGCGTCGTATACAAAGGTGGAAAAACCGGTGGGGGATACGTCGATGTTGGAGATATCCGGCGCAGAAGCCAGGATACCCTTGACAACGCCCAGTCCGCCGCAGATCCCGATAATACCTGCAGCGAGTATCACAAGCAGAATGGCTTTAAAAAAGGTAAGAGCAAAACGTTTGCCCCATTTTTTTGATTTGGAACGCAGTGCCTTTTTTTTCTTGGCGGCACCTCTTTTGCCATAATTCATGAATTATGCCTCCTTAAGATAAACAGGAAGTTTCATGGAAAAGGTTCCATAAAAAACAACCTGTAATGTCCCATTTTGGGGCCATTTCAGGCAGGTCCAAAATGGCATTACCTATCTGATTATAGCAAATATGGGCAGGTAAATAAAGGTTTTTCTTCCATATTAAGAATTGTTCACAATATTACACACTTTTAAACATGGGCCGGAGGCTTGCCGCCGCTGCGTTTTTCACGGCCCGTGCAGTAAATGCACAGTACTCCGTGACCAGTAGCCAACTGTTACACCTGTTGCCTTCTGCCAGAAAAACTACATGTACATCGCAGGGGATGGTGTGATAAGATAAGACTGACAGGAATTATGAGGTAACCGTTCAGACGGATAGGAACGGTTGCATTCCGGGAGGTTCTTTATGGAAAAGAAAGAAAACAGGGAGAGATATCTGCCATATCGGTGTGTGCTGGAAGGCGGAACCGGTGAGATTGTGGAGAAGAAATCGCGCTTTCTGGCTACGGTACGGAAGGTGGAAACGGAAGAAGAAGCGGCGGCGTTTATTGAGGAAATGAAGAAAAAGTATTGGGACGCCTCTCATAACTGTTCCGCCTTTGTGCTTGGGAGGAAGGCGGAGCTGACGCGCTGCAGTGACGACGGGGAACCTTCGGGGACAGCGGGGCGGCCTATGCTGGAGGTGCTGCTGGGAGAAGGGATCTGCAATACGGCCGTGGTGGTGACACGGTATTTCGGCGGCACGCTTCTGGGGACCGGCGGACTGGTCAGGGCCTATGGGGCGGCGGTAAAAGCCGGGCTTGAAGGAAGCCGGGTGGTTACCATGCGCTATGGGACCCGGCTGCGGATTGGGTCGGACTATTCGGATATCGGCCGGATCCAGTATCTGTTAGGGCAGCAGGGGCTTCCCCAGGAAAACGCGCAGTATACGCAGCGGGTGGTCCTGGAAACCGTTGTCGCCGCGGAAGGGGAGGAACGGCTGATAAAAGAACTGACGGAGGCGACCGGCGGAAGAGCCGTGCTGGAAGCGGTTGGCAGATACTATTTTATTGACAAAGAGTAATGGTAACGTTATAGTGAATGAGTATTAATTTCCGAAAGGTGGTGGTTTTTTATGAAGAGCAAAACGGCAGGCAGTAGTGATGTTCCCGTCCCCGGGCGAAGTTGCAGTCAAAATAGGATTACAGGTAAGGCGGGTATGGGGCTTTGCGGGAAAGCTGCCGGACGTGCCCGGATGGGGGCAGGTCCATGCCTGAAAGCTGTCATGACACCGCCGGAAGGAGATTGTCATGGAAGAAAGCAAGGTAATAAGAGAACTGCTTGACAGCAAGCAGTATACGAGACTCCGCCAGATGCTGTCGGAGCTTAACGATGCGGATATCGCAGTGCTGCTGGAGGAACTGGAAGAACAGGATATGCTGAAGGTATTCCGTATTCTTCCCAAGGATCTGGCGGCGGATGTTTTTTCTTATATGGATGTGGATAACCAGCAGTTTATCATTACGTCCCTGTCCGACAGGGACGCGGCGAATATCGTGGATAACCTGATGGCTGATGATGCGGCGGATCTTATGGAAGAGATGCCGGCTAACGTGGTAAAAAAAATCCTGGCAAATGCCAGCCCGGATACGAGAAGGGATATCAATCATCTGCTCCGTTATCCGGAGGATTCCGCCGGAAGCATTATGACGGTGGAATATGTGGATCTGAAGGAAAACCTGACGGTGGATGAGGCGATAGCCAGAATCCGCAAAATCGGGGTGGACAGTGAAACGATCAATATCTGCTATGTCCTGGACGGCCGGAGGAAGCTGGTGGGAACGGTGGCCCTGCGTTATCTGCTCCTGAGCCAGCCGGATGAGGTGATTGCTGACATCATGCATGAAAACGTAATCTCCATCAATACCCTGATGGATCAGGAGGAGGTTGCCAGACAGTTCCAGAAATATGACTTTACGGCCATGCCGGTTGTGGATAACGAAAACAGGCTGGTGGGTATTATTACCGTAGATGATATCGTGGATATTCTCCAGGAAGAGGCTACGGAGGATATGGAAAAGATGGCGGCTATCGTGCCCAGCGATAAGCCTTATATGAAAACAGGGGTGCTGGAAACCTGGAAAAAGAGAATTCCGTGGCTGTTGCTGCTGATGGTTTCCGCGACCTTTACCGGACGGATAATCGCCAGCTATGAATCGGCGCTCAGCGCCTGTATGGTCTTGTCCACCTTTATCCCCATGCTCATGGACACGGGCGGAAATGCGGGAAGCCAGGCCAGTGTCTCCATCATCCGCGGTATTTCCCTGGATGAAATCCGGTTCCGGGATATGCCGGGCGTGATCTGGAAGGAAGCCAGGGTGGCCCTGCTTTGCGGCATTACCCTGTCGGCGGCTAATTTTATCAAGCTGATGCTGTTTGACCGGGTACAGGCGGCGGTGGCGTTTGTTATCTGCCTGACCCTGGTGGTAACGGTGTTTGTGGCAAAGATTGTGGGCTGCAGCCTTCCTATGTTTGCCAAGAAAATCGGCTTTGACCCGGCGGTTATGGCCAGTCCTTTCATAACCACCATTGTGGATGCGCTGTCTTTGGTGATTTATTTCCAGATAGCCACCGTACTGCTGCATTTTTAACAAAAGACGGGGTGTAGATAAAAAAGTCCGGCGCCACCTGCCCCTGCTTCCCTGTGGGGCCTGCTGCCCTGCAAGGATTCCTGGAAGGGGCGTTATAAGCACGCCGGTCC
>NZ_QUES01000064.1:0-18521 GCF_003478085.1 Eisenbergiella sp. OF01-20
CAGCTTATTCAAGTGCGCCATTTATTGGCTGACCTCTACTTTCTTTCACACTATCTGTCCTTATTGTACTACGTTCTCTTCTGTTGTGCCACCCGGATTACGGTACGTTTCTTATATTCCCGCAGGTTTTTTGACTTCCACCATAAAGCTGTCTCCCAGCGGCTGGAAATCGTTACTCATTTTGCCGTTTTCCTTCGGCATGGCTACCGTATAAAGAGTCATTTCCACATGAGCGATCCCATCCGGAATCCGTGTATCCTGGGCACGCAGGTACCCTTTTTTCTCTTTGCCGTTAAACTGGCTTAAATAAAAGGTGTATTCCTGCCCCTCCTCATCTATAGCTTTGACAAGTAAATCGTAATCTATCGCTTCTTTTGCCTCCGCGGTATAAAAAATCCGCTGTTCCAGATCGTTGCTGGTAAATTCAGTCAGCGTAACAGCAATTCCGTTGGGGAGCGTAAAGGTTTTCTCCAGACGGATGCGCAGCGTATCCGCCATTAAAGTGGAGGCATCGGCCGTAAAGGAAAAGGTCCAGTTTCCTTTGATTTTCCCTTCCCTATCCAAATGGCGGAAAATGATCTGGTAATCTTTCTCTCCTGTCAGATCCACGCCGTCGCTGCTGTAATGCATTTCCATTCCGACAGCCGTCTTTTCCTCATTCAGATAATGGATTCCGCCGCCGCTTCCTGCATATATCCGTTTTCCATTGATTGCAATAATACCGTCGGGGGAAATTTCATCCAGGGATAGAGGGGTACCGTCTTCTTTCTGTACGGACAAATTGATCCACAGCTCTTCCTCGGATGCCACTACCTCATGCAAAGTCAGCGCATAACCGCTGTCCATCACCGTAGTATCCACAACCTCCTTGTAATCCTCCAAATCCTTCTGCAGGCCCAGTGCACTTCCGATTGTCCACTGCAGCCGTTCTATAGCGGCATGTACCTCACTGCTTGCTGCGGCTGTTCCCACGATAAGAAGCAGCGCCGCAGCACAAACCGCCATTTTTCCAGGCCCCGGTATACTTTTCTTTCCGCCTTTCTTTCTTTTTCTGAAATTGTGCATATATTTTCCTGTTTCTGCTTCTGTCAGCTTCCTTATATCCTGTTCCGCATTTTCCTCTTCGGAAAAGCCCGTGACAATATTGTTAGCCATATCATATATTCTTTTATCCATAGCTTACTCCTTATTTCCGGTTTTCACCCGCAGCGCGCCTCATTTTTTTCTTGCCGCGGGAGATTTTGTTATAAACGGCGGCCCTGGGAATCCCCATTTCCGCGCTTACCGTTTCCACATCCTGATCCTGTATGAAAATCCTTGCAAAGATTTCCCTGTCCTCTGGTTTCAGGCAGTTCAGCAGCTCCTCCGTCTCCCGGGAAAGCTCTCTTTCAACAAGACGCAGCAGGTTATCATCCTCCACGGGAAATTCCACATCTTCCCATGCTTCCTGCTGAAGCTGCCTTCCGTATCTGCGCAGATAATCAATAGCCTGAAAGCGGGCAACTCCTGCCGCCCAATTCTTAAAGCTGCTTCTGCCGGGGTCGAAGGAACTGATATTATTCCAAATACCGAAGAAAATGTCATTCATACATTCTTCAATCCTGTCCGGCATACCGAAGAGCCTTTTTTTCACTATGGATTGAAGCAGTCCTCCATATTCTTCCATTACATACCGGATTCCCTCTTCCCGGCGTTTCTTTATCAGGGAGATAAAATTATCTTCATTTGCTTTCATACACCACTCCATCTCAAACCAAAGCCGAGTCTGCAGCCTCTTTTTTCTATCCTTTGGTTTACTCCTTTCACTATCTGATTCGTAAAAGGAAGGGAAAATCTATCCCTTTCAAATTTTTTTTATTTTTGACCGGATTTTATGAGGCCGCAAACGGCAGAGACGCGGGACAATGTCAACCCTTAACCGCAGGTTTAGAGATTACAGAATCAGGACGGGAACAGGCTAATTACAGAGGTTTTCCCCGGAAGATAAGGCAGTCTGAAATCTGCCTTATTCTGAATTCCAGGGTGTGGATAAAAAAGTTTGGTACCACCTGCCTCAATCAGCAGGGATACAGTCCATAATACGTTATTTTTTGTCAGAAACAGAAAGTGAGGTTCTGAACGAGCCTTCATCACAAACCCTCTTTCCATCCTCCATTCATCTGATTTTCAATTAGGTAATCACCGGCAAAACAGACGTACGGCGAGGCTGTGAAAGCCTCGACGAGAGACTATGAGGATTGACACAGATAAAATCGAATTTCAATCCACGAGGCTGTGAAAGCCTCGACCAGGATACGTGACTGGATTGTGAATCGTCCGGTATTTCAATCCACAAGGCTGTGAAAGCCTCGACGTTTCAGAGGGAAGCACAGGACTGTTTTAAGGTAATTTCAATCCACGAGGCTGTGAAAGCCTCGACATTCTGATGGTAATTTATCAGTTCTGATTCCTTTATTTCAATCCACGAGGCTGTGAAAGCCTCGACAATTCCGGGTGACACAGATTATTTACGATAGGGATTTCAATCCACGAGGCTGTGAAAGCCTCGACTAGTCTCCCCCTCTATCTCCGGGTCAAAGTTCATTTCAATCCACGAGGCTGTGAAAGCCTCGACAGCAAAAAACATCAAAAATCATGCTTCATAAAGGCAAAAACTATACTCTTTTCATAAAATCATTAACCATTGTTTGTTATGTATTTATAAAACAATTATATCCATGCATTATTCAGTTTTTTTACAGTGCGAATCCCCCCATGTTTTTATGTACACTTCACATTCGCACCATAAAATTTTCTACCCACTCGTTATTAAAAGTTACCATACTTAACTATTACAGCACAATTTTTCTTCTCATAAACTAATTCACTTTTATTAGTATACCACAATAATAAATGTCCACAAGGCCCACAAAGGATTGTGACGATTTGTAAAGACAACACCGATACCATAATCGGATTTAAACCCGCAAAGGGTTGTGACCTTATTTTTAGGGCTAATAACCATATTTTGATGCATTTCAATCCACACAACCCGCAAAGGGTTGTGACAGGCTTGAGGACTGGTTAAAGGAGAACTATGCGAATTTCAATCCACACAACCCGCAAAGGGTTGTGACGATGCAGAATCCCGATGAATATTCAATTTTTTGCAATTTCAATCCACACAACCCGCAAAGGGTTGTGACCGACAGCTCCATCTTTACAGTGACCAACACCATCATTTCAATCCACACAACCCGCAAAGGGTTGTGACGTTCATCCTTTCCCCTTCCCGGCCTACTGGCCTATTTCAATCCACACAACCCGCAAAGGGTTGTGACTATGCCGGGAGAAAGAGAAACATCATGACATTTAAAATTTCAATCCACACAACCCGCAAAGGGTTGTGACGGTAAAATCCTTCCCTTTGCCGGTGCCATGGATATATTTCAATCCACACAACCCGCAAAGGGTTGTGACTGCAAAACTCAACGTTTTCATCTCATTCTAACACATTTTCCTTGTTCAAACTACCGAAAATCTATCCTATTCGTACTTTTTCTCTCTAAAACCGTCAAAAAAACCTCGTTTTCCACACAAAACAAGGTGCGAATCCCCCGGTAAATTCATGTGCACTTGGGGTTCGCACCTTACTATCATCAGCATGTTTTTCTTTTTATTCTTCTACTTTTCCGCTCTTATGAAGGTTGCCCCTTCGATACTGCAGATAAGTTCCACGCCTGTAAAGCCCGCCCCGGAAAGGGCTTCTCTCTCGTGCTCCCAGGTAAGCGGCGTATCAAAATGGACATAAACATTCTCCGGGATTTTTTCTTTTTCGCGCTTGGAATCGTAAAGACCCATTAATAATGTTTCCTCTTCCTCGCAGCAGGCAATATAATCCGCTTCTATAAAAGTTCCGCCTTCTTTCAACGCTTCCCATATCCGCCTGTATAACTTCTGCTTTAGCGCAGGCTTGAAGTGGTGCAGGGATTCAAAGGAAACCGCCATATCATAAACCTGTTTTCCAAAATCATAACGGAAATAGTCCGCCTGAATCAGTTTAACCTGCGGGTGTTTAGCCGATAAAACCGCAAGCATATCCTGTGATAAATCGATTCCCGTCACCTCAAGGGCAGGACGGACTGGCAGTATTTCATCCAGCTCCAGACCTGTGCCGCATCCCAAATCCAGCAGGGTTTCCGTATTTTCAGGGATGAGTGCTGCCAAGTGTTTATAGGCGGAACGCCAAACGGACATATGCGCCTCATACTCTCCCAGTCTGTCTCTGAAAAAAGAGGCCATTTCTTCCAGTCTGCTGTCTTGTACCTGCTCCGTCCACCTACGGAGTTCCTTCATATAAGCTTCTGTATTTTCTCTTATAATCATCTTATTCTTCATTCTGCTTCACCCGCCTCCTATCCTGCCGTACCGCTATTTTTCTTTCCCGCTTATTGTAACAGGACTCCAAATGAAACGGAACCTCATATTCCTTTCTTAAAAAAAGAAGGGCTTATTTCTTTTCCAGCCCGCTCCACATAATGGGCAAGCAGCCCGAAAATCCAGCTGTGAAGATCCCGGAACCGGATACCGGCCTGTTCTGCCTTATCTGTATTCAGACTGTAATCTTCTGCTCCATTATAGGGTGCCGGGGCAGCTTCCTCACACAGGACAGGATTTTTTCCTGTTTCTGCGGTTACCCATGTCAGTATTTCCCTGATGGAAAGGGTTCCCTTACAGCAGGCATTTACAGGCCCCTCCAGCTTCGCTGCCGCGAGCTGCGCTAAAAAGGATCCCGCATCCACGGAGCCGATAAAGCTCATCCGGCAGTCCGGATTATCCACATACATAGGAATCCCCAGTATCGTATTCTTCACATAAAAATAGAGCCTGTCCGTATAATCGTCTTCTCCAATCACAAACGGAAAACGGACAAATGCCGCCTTTTGTCCGGGATATGCGTGTAACAAAGCGCTTTCAGCCCCTTTTTTCCCTTCGTCATATTCCACTTCCTCGCGGCGGCACCATACAAGTTCTTTTCCTTCCGGGGAAAAATCCGATTCCCTGGTGTCCCTGTGCAGTTCATATACCGATGCGGACGAAGTAAAAATATATCGTCCGCAGGAAATGGCATCCAGAGCTGTTTTTATATCCATCGGGCAATATGCCAGGTTATCATAAACCAAGTCATAGCAGCGGCCCCAGAATACTTTTCTCATATCTTCCCCGTCTGTTCTCTCCACTTTCAGACGTTTTACCCGCTCTCCAAAGGGATCCTCTGTCCGCCCTCTGGTTGCTATTGTGACCCGATGTCCTGCCTGCAAAAGTCTTTCAACCAGATGAACGCCGAAAAAACGGGTTCCTCCCAATACCAGAATATCCATGCTTCTTTCTCCTCTTCATGAACAGCCGGCGGATTTTCACTGTTTCTAATGAGACAAGGCTCCGTCTGGTGTGCCTGGCCCTCTTATGTGCTCCCGCCTTTTCCTATCCTACCATGTATAAGCCTTTGTTTCAATCTTCTATGCCATTCGTGCTATGTCTTTCGTGTGTTTTCTATGTTTCTTCTATGATTTTTTATGTTCCTTCTGTTTTCCTTCCATGTCCCTTCCATATTACTTTTCCCATGTATCTTTCCGAATTCCGAAAACAAAAAAGGAAGAGCCGGCACCTGCACATACAGAACGGGAGCTTCCAGGCTCCCGTTGCTATATCCCGTTATTTACCGCCACCCTACCCACTTTTCAAATTCCTCTGCCGGAAGCGGCCTGGAGTAATAGTACCCCTGCACCATATCGCATTGGATACGTTTCAGGAATTCAATCTGTTCCCCGGTTTCAATTCCTTCGGCAACCGTCTGTACCTTCAGCCGCCGGGAGAGTTCAATCAGGCATTCCACAACATCCCGCGCCTTCGGTTTTGACATATCCATGAAAAACCGTCTGTCCAGTTTGATGGTATCGACATCAAATTCCTTAAGCAGGCCGAGGGAGGAAAAGCCGGATCCGAAATCATCCAGGGAACACTTAAATCCCAGTTCATGCATTTTGTCTATGTTCTCCCGTACCAAAGCAATTCCCTTGTCATCAAAAAAGATGGATTCCGTCAATTCCAGTTCCAGCAGACCTTTCGGTATCTGATAGTTAACCGCTATCTCCACAAACTGTTCCATAAAGTCCGGATTTTTGAAATGCTGGCGGGATAAATTGACAGATATAGGAAACAGCTCCCTGCCTTCCTTCCGCCATTGATCCAGAATGCGGCACACTTCTTCAAATACGTAGCAGTCCAGCTTGCAGATATTCCCGTTCTTTTCAAATAAGGGAATAAAGTCTTCCGGCGATATCATCCCTTTTTCAGGATTCCGCCAGCGTACCAGGGCTTCTGCACCGGCCACCTTTCCCTTCCTGAGATTAACCTTTGGCTGAAAATACACCTGAAAATCCCGGTTTTCCAAAGCGGACGGCAGCATGGCGTTCAGTTCGTGTTCCTGTTTTATCCGCTGCGTAAAATGAAAATCATAGAAAACACAGGTGTTTTCTTCGTATTCCTGCCGGTTCAGACAGGCGGTCATCACCCGGTCCTGTATAATAGTAATATCCATCTGCGGATCGTCAATCAGATACGCCCCCTGACGGAAGAAAAGATAATAAGGGTTTTTTGCCGTACGATTAAAAGAATTAATATCGGCAATAACTGCCTGCAGCCGGGCGGTAATGGCCTCCTGCCTGTTTTCCTCCAGACAGAGGAAGAAATTATCCTCTTCTCCTCTGGCCGCCAGTTCCCCCTTCCGCACATTCCTCTGCAGCACTTCCATACAGTATCGCAGTGTTTTATCCCCTTCCCGGCTTCCAAAGCTTTCATTTATCAGCTTGAAATTGCAGATATTGATTACGGCGACCGTATACCGGTTTTTTTCTGCACTTTTTAACATTTCCTTCAGTTTTATCCGAAAGGCGGCATTGCTCATTCCTCCTGTTACCTCATCCACAAAGGCGATATGCTCCAGCCGTCTGCGGTTATTCCGGTAAATATATAATAAAGCGAAAAGCAGCAGCAAAAACAGAAGTATGGTTCCGGCCACAATGGCAAATGTCTGCATAATATACCGGTCGGTTTCATAGGAGATCAAATCGGCCGGAACCAGTGTGAGCAAAAACCAGTGATAGGTTTCCAGATAATTGTAGGAAAGGATTAGCTGTGTGCCGTCCACTGCAACAAAAGAAAACACACCGTCCGTCCCCTTTTTCATGTTTTCCTGCATCTGGTGAATATTGCCGGCTGCGGCTCCTCCGGATTCTTTTTTAAAAATATCATCCAGTTTCATAAAGGGTTCCAGATCCGTTGGCGAAATCACCACATTTCCGTTCCTATCCGCGATGCAGCTCAGCCCGTGTCCGTTAAAGCTACCGGGCTGGATCAGCACCTGCATATTTTCTTTGCTTCTTGTTCCCCCGAGAACGCCGACCACTTTATTTCCCCGGAATAAGGGCACCGAATAGAGAATCGTCTGACCGTCCAGAAAGGAAACCCCGTTATTCCCCTGAAAGGAATTCTGAATGCCGGATAAATGCCCCGCTTCCTCTATCGGATCTCCGATAACCAGTTTTCTGCCTTCGGTATCCAGTACGATCATAGAGCCAAACTCCAGAATTTCCCTTTTCCTGCCAAGATATTCTTTTACCTCCCTCTCATTCAAATCCGTTCCCGTCCGCAGCAGGCTGTCTCCCACCAGAAGCAGTTCCCGGCTGATTTTAAACAAACGGTCATCAATGTCGGAAGACAGTTGATCCGCCACATCCCTTACATACGCTTTCGTACTTTTCTCAACCGCCATTTTCAGGCCAAATGCACTTTGAAGGGTCACAGCGGCTATTAGCAGTATCAGGATACCCAATACGGCTATCTGAACCTTCATCCCCGCCTGCAGTATTCTTTTTTCTTTTCTTTGCCATTTCTTCATCGTGTAACGGAACCTCTCCTTTACCCTGAAGCATACCTGAGTGTTACATCATAACACATTTTTCATTTTTATATTTTATTACGAAACTTTTTCCGTAACAAGATAAAATCTGTATACGTCAGCATAAAGGTTGATGGAAGTATTTGCGATGTGATATTTTAAAAATATAAATATATAAAACGATCTGTGGGAACCTAAATAGCAAACGAAGGAAGTGAAGCCACGAATGCAGCAGAAAAAAACATTGTATGATTTTTTATATAACAGTCTGCGGGAACAGATACTCACAGGCTGCTACCGGTACGGAAGCCCGCTTCCCTCCATGAGCAGGCTGTGCGATACCTATCATGTAGGGATACGTACGGTAAAGGATGTGCTTGCCTCCCTCAGGAATGAGGGCCTGATACGCACGGAGGAACGAAAAGCAGCCCGTGTCATTTACCGTCCGCCCGGTGCAGCCGGGGAAAATTCCATCCTGCGTTTTGTACTGGAGCGCAAAAGCTCCATTGTTGAGGTTTATGAAACCATTTCCCTGCTGCTGCCGCCTCTTTTTTCGTTTGCGGCAGTCAGCTGCAGTCTGGAGCAGCTGGAGCATTACGAGCAGTTCCGGAAGTATATCCAAAAGGGACCGGGGTTCAACAGCCGCCGGATCCCCTCTAATCTGTTTCATGATCTGCTTCATGGAACAGGCAGCCTTTTGCTGAATGACCTCTATGCCAGTCTGGAGGTCTATGCGCAGGTTCCTCTTGTCCTGATGGGCGATGAAGATCCCTCTTATACCATCCCTGACGAAGAAAAGGAACGTATCATGGCGATTGCCGCCCTTCTTCCCGGCGGCAGCCGGCAGGAAATCCAGGATGCCTTTTCCCGCCTGTACGCCCCTGCCGCAGGAAGCATCCAAGGCTATCTGCAGCTTCTGGCAGAACGGTTTCCTGCTATCCGGGAGATTCCCGGCACGTCCTTCTCCTGGATCTCCGAGCGCGGGCGGGATCACTATTACACCCAGGTTTCACGGGATTTGATAGACAAAATCGGCACCGGCTTCTACAGACGCGGTGCCCTTCTTCCTTCCGAAGCCTGCCTTTCCAGCCAGTACCAGGTTTCCGTCGCCACCATAAGGAAAGCCCTTGCAGTCCTTAACAAACTGGGGTTTGCCAAAACCGTAAACGGGAAAGGGACCATAGCCATCCTTCCTGATGAGGAAACCACCTTCCGCTGTATGAAGGATGAAACCTACAAAAGGGATACGCTGCTCTATCTCAGCGCGCTGCAGTTTATGGCTATCGCCATCCGCCCCGCCATACAGCTGGTCTTTAACCGGATGGACGCTTCCCGCCTGCATAACAGGCTTACCGGACCAGACACAATCCTTCTGGCTTCCATGTTTGACTATATTTTGGAACTGCTGCCGCTGCCTCCCCTGAAAACCATACTGCAGGAGAGCAACAAACTGCTGTTGTGGGGCTATTATTTCGCCTTTTACAGCAACGGGACCAGAAGCCAGACACAGCTTAAGAAAAAATGCCTGGAGGCCTTCCGATATCTGCAGCAGAAGGATCAGACGGGTTTTACCGATTGCCTCTCCCAATGCTACTGCCATATTTTCCAGGTAATCCGCACCTTTCTGATCCAGGGCGGGCTCACCGAAGCGAAAAAAATCGTGCCGCCCGACAATACCTCCTTCCCCGGACGCGGACCCCGCAGGCTTTAATTATTATCCCTGATCACACGGCAGGGCGCCCCGCAGGCTACGGAATCGGATGGAATATCACGGGTGACCACGCTTCCTGCACCGATGACAACATTATCACCAATCGTCACACCCGGCATGAGGATTGCCCCGCCTCCGATCCACACATTATTCCCGACGATAACGGGAGCGGTCCGGGTTTTGCAGAAAGAAAAGGATCCATCCTCCCTTGGCTCCCCGAACCGGTCTTTTGCATTAGCGGGATGAAATGCCGTATAAATCTGGACATTGGGGGCTATCAATGCATTATCCCCGATCCGGATCACATTGCCATCCAGGAAAGTACAGTTCATGTTAACCTCACAATTGTTACCAAAGAAAATCTGGTTTCCGTAATCTACATAAAAAGGTGCTGTTATCCATAAATTCTGTCCCCGTCCGCCCAGAAGCTCATCAAGAATCCTGTTTTTCCTGTCTATATCCTGCGAATCGGTCAGATTATAATCCCTCATTAAGTCTTTGGCCTTATGCCAGCGGGATAAAAGCTCCTCATCCCCGCAGTCATACAAAAGGCCGGCAAGCATTTTTTCTCTCTCCGTCATATCTCTCCTTTTCCGTTACTTGTTTCCGGCATTACAACCGCTTTATGAAGGTTTCGATTTCCCGGTTCACCTGCTCCGCATTATCCCCATTGGAAAAATGGGCGGCATCCTTTATGATGTGCAGGGGATACCCCGTTTTTTCCGCCCATGCGCTGCAGTAGGCTTTTACCTTTCCGGTTTTGTCATATTCCCCGGCCAGAATCAGCACGGGGCAGGACAGCTGTCTGTCCTTATTTTCTTTGATAAATACGCCGTAAGCAATATCCATCTGTTCAATAATCTGTGCCTTTGTCAGACAAGACAGCATCTCCGTCATTTTTTCACGGGAATATGTTGTGCGGGATACAGACTGCGCCATACTCTTTCTCAGCAATCCCTCAGGAAACCACCGGGCCATAGGGGCCGCCTGCTTTACCCACCAGATATCGGATTTAGAATAATAGCCGGTACCGAAGGGCGTGGTATCCAGAGCCACAAACCCTTCTGTTCTCTCCGGGTAACGGGAAGCAAACGCCTGGCTGGGATAGCCTCCCATGGACATTCCCACAAGCACCGCTTTTTCCGCCTGCTCCCGGTCCAGTATGTCCTTCATATCCTCCGCACAGTTTTCATAGGTAAAATTCCGGTAAGGTCTGGAAATCCCATGAAGAGGGACATCCCAGGTGACAACCGTATACTCTTTCCGGAAAAACGCCGTCTGTTTTTCAAACATCGTATGGTTTGCGGTAAGCCCATGGGTAAAAAGAATCCATTTCGCATCCGGGTTTTTATTCTTTTCTATCCAGTAATAAACGGTTCCTCTCGCCGTCATCAGTTCCCTTTTTTCCATCTCATTCTCCTGCTTCCTGCTTCGGGAGGCTGCGTATATAAACCACATTTCCGTCCGGATCATAAAAACTCATATTTCTGGCGCCCCAGGGTCTGGCGGCCGGTTTTTCGATGATGGTAATCCCTCTTTCCTTCAGCCGTTCATACTCCTTATCCACATCCTCTGCGGTAAACGCCAGGCAGATGCGGGCGTGCGGAAGGCTGTGCTCTTCCCCGTCATTATAGATGGTAAGCATGGTTTCTTTTGCAAGGATGGTTTGATGAACCGGATCCCCGCTTTTATTTTCCGTCTGCAGCAGCCAATTATAAAATTCCGCCAGCTCCGGTACACGATTGGTCAACAGGCACACTTCCCCTAATGTCATTTTCATCCTCTCTTTCTTCCGTATGGTAAAAATCCTTCCGGCTGCAGCCCGCCCGGCCGCCTCCGGCACAGGCACAGGCGCAGGCACAGGCACAGGCGCAGCCGGTACCCGGCCCCCCATGCCTGCCATGGTAACTGCCATAATAGCCGCGCCCCTTCCCATATGCATACCTTCCCCTGCCCCAGGAAGCTTTATAGCCGACTATGATGGTAAACAACAGGATAATCATAACCATACCGTCATCCACGGAACTCTCCCCTTCGCTGTGTCCGGATGCAGGCGCCCATTCCACAAGCACGGGATCCGTAAATGCGGCCTCTTCATAGTACAGCTTCATCCACAGCCGTTCTCCCTTTTCCAGGCTGCCTTCCCAGACATAATCCGCCCCTTCTTGTCTGTCCGCATTTGTTTCTGTGATAAAAGGGCTTCCTTCCCAGGTAAAAAGATAATGCTCCACCTCCATATTGTCAAACCAGCCCGGCGCAAAGTCATAATAGGGAAGGGATGCATCCTTTTTATTGCTGCACAGCATCCGCTCCTGGTGGATGGTAAAGGAAAAAACCGCCACCTCCCCTTTTCCGTATTCCCTGTCCAGATCAAATTCCATCAGGCCGCCCCCATTATAAGCCGAATGCAGCCCTGCTATGGCGCCATCATATCCAAGAAGGGTACAGGAGGAATTGGGCACCCCAAGGCTGACCCAGGTCAGAGGCCCTTCCTTGCTGTCATTGAGGACCTCCCACTGATAGCTGTAGGTTATTTCCAGGGAGCCATCCTTCCCGGGGCTTACCGTAATCCGGTACTCTAAGAGCCTGTCCAGGGGAAGGTTCCCCCGGATGAGATAAGCAGCCAGTATACAGCCGCCCGCCGCAACAACGCAGAGAAAGATGAGCACGTTCTTCAGGCTGTCCGGCATCTTCTCCTTTTTTCCGGCTTTTTGCTCTATCACCCCCATGCTTTTGCAGCCTCCTTCCTTAACGGGCAGGAAAGGGCTTCCCCTTCCTCCATTTCCCGGATGGACTTACAAACAGGATGGTTCCAGATCTTTTTCCAGCCGTCTTTCTTCATATTGCCGATCGCCGCTCCCTCTCCCAGCCAGCTCTGACAGGGAACAACGCTCCCGTCCGGGGCGACTGCCATATTGGAAAGACATGCGCCGCACATAGGCACCGCAATTCCCAGTTCTTCCAGCACCTCTTTATCTGCCCGGCCGGGTGAGGTAAAGCTCAGCTCCATCCCGTGCTGGGAACAAAAAGCCATGGCTTCCCGGATAAGGCCGTTCATCTCCTCCGCATGCAGCTGGGATTCCCCGGATGCCGCCCGGCCAGTTTCTATCAGGCCCGAACAGGTAACATAGCGTACACCGGTCTGTTTCAAAAAAGCCAGTGTCCGGATATAGTCTTTATTTTCCCTGCAAAGCGGGGTATTCACACTCACATTCAGCCCTGCTTTAAGGGCATTGTGCAGCCCGGACACTGTTTTTTCCCAGTTTCCCCATGTCCCAGGCAAGTCCGCCCCCACCAGCCGGTTATGTACTGCAGCATCTCCGGAATACAAGGTGATCTGGACACTGTCCAGACCGGCTTCGAACAGCTTCCTGCAAAGCGGCTCAGTGAGCATGGTACCGTTGGTATTCAGCCTGGTGACAAACCAGCGGGCATGCTCCACCAGCTCCGGCAAATCCCTGCGCATGGTGGGTTCTCCTCCCGTGAAGGTCAGCTGGCAGATCCCCGCCCTGCGGCATTTGTCGATAATATCGAACCAGTCCCCGGAGGATAGCTCCTTTCCCCCCGCTGCGGGCTGCCCGGCCGCATAACAGTTCCTGCATTTCAGGCTGCAGTTCCATTTTCCCTCTTCGTCCAGCATAGAGCTTACCATGAGATCCATGCGGTGCGGCGCCGTCATATTGCGGGCATACTCCCTGAGAGACAGCGGCTCTATGTTCCCGGAAGGCTCTTCCCCCCGCGCCACCCCATACAGCATAGCCAGCATTTCCTGCAAATCCTCCTTCAGCTCCTGTTCCTTCACATAATACACCCGCCTGGTTTTTGCCGCCGCCCGGTCCATGATCTGATGCATCTGTCTTTCATCGATGGGTTCCCCGTCAAACCGGTTCACCTCACTGATGAAATTCCCGAGCAGGATAGCCCAGGAATAACCCAGAGGCAAGATGAAACAGCCGTTTAATATCATTACATAAGGTGCCTCTGAAAAAGGCCTCCATTTAGGAGGAATCAGATGGATCCGTACCGCTCCCGGCCCCTTGGGATTCAGGGTTGTATGGATCACCCCTTCTTTATATGCCCGGTATTGGGCCGCTTTATGAAGGATTCCCATTGTCGTTTTCCTCTGTCTTTCCGTATATTTCCCGTTTCCCGAACCGCCTGTGCAAGGCAGGCCTGCCGCCAGTGTTTCCGGTCATTCCCGGATCCGGGCCATCGCCAGCTCGTCCATATAGACGCCGTTCCTGACAGCTGCCTTCCTGCGGATCCCCTCCCGCTGAAAGCCCATGGATTCATACAGATGTATGGCCCGTTCGTTATCCGTGAAAACCGTCAGCTCCAGGCGGATCAGCATCAGCCAGTTGTCCGCAAGATTTACAGCCTCCTGCAGCAGCGCCCGCCCGATTCCCCGGTTCTGGTAATCCTTGTGCACCATAATCCCGATTCCCGCCGCGTGACGGGTTCTGGGGTTTGCAAACACCTTCAGGCTTACGGAACCAATTACCAGTTCCCCGCCCTGTCCGTCGGGCGTTACCGCCACAAAAAAATAATCATCCGCCCCCAGGCCGGCGATCATCGTTTCCATTTTCCCGGGATTTTCTCCGGGATTTCCAAGTATCGTTTCAAAAACGCCCGGCATGCGCCGGATGGCACTAAGCCCCGGAGCATCCTTCGGCTCCACAGGCCGTATCCGATATTCCATCCCATTCCCTCCCAACTCCGTCAAGATGCGGTTTTTCCGTTCTTCGTACTGTGAGGCTTGTCAGCGGCAGATATCAAAAATAAACTCCGCACATTGGTCCATGGCCTCATAGGCCGTTTTAAAAGGCGACATCTGGAACACATGCCACATCCCTTTGAATACATCCAGACGGACCGGCACATTCGCCTTTATCATTTTTTTATGAAGCATGGTGGCGTCGCTTAAAAGGACCTCATTATCCCCCACCTGGATATAGGTGGGCGGAAATCCGGTCAAATCCGCAAAAAGCGGGGAAATCTCCGGATTTTCATAATCCTGCCCGGCAGCATAATTTTCCGTCATCTGCTTCAGGTATTCTTCATCCAGTACCGGATCCACCTCAGCCCTGCTTTCATGGGTCTTTCCCGAAGCCGTCAGATCCGTCCACGGGGACAGGAGGACGATCCCTCTCGGCACAAGACGATTCTCCTCCTTGAGCTTCACCACCAGGGACAGCGCCATGTTTCCGCCGGCCGAATCGCCCACCACTATCACATCTTTTGCGCCGTATCCCAGAAGCATGAGGTAATTCCACGCCTTCATCGCATCCTCCATGGCGGCCGGATACGGATATTCCGGGGCCAGACGGTAGTCAAAACAGAACACATCCATAGAGGTGGAGGCAGCCAGCTTGGTAGTCAGCGTCCTTGCATAGATACAGCTGCCGGTGGAATAGCCTCCTCCGTGGCAGTAAAGAATCACATATTTTTTCATGTGCACCCGGTTGGCCCGCACCCATTCACAGTGCATCCCTTCCACTTCCACAGAGCAGATATCCATATCCTTGCTGTTCCCCAGAAGCGCCCCGAAGTAGTCCTGGGACTGCCGGTGCTTCTCAATATCCGTGTTCTCCACCACGCTGTGCACCCTTTTTATCAGCTTCATCAGATTCTGGTTCTGTTCCTGTTCCTTGTTTTTTTTCAGTACATTCATAGATTTATCAAAAAGTGCCATATTTCCTCTCATTCCGCCCGGCATCCCCCACAGGATTTTGCTTTGCTTCTGCCGGATCGCTTATGTGCATGATAAACAGTTCGAATAATTCTTTCTTTTTCATCCTATCATAGATAGAAAATGACGTAAAGGGGATCCGGCGGCCGGCATATATTATATCCGTGATAGTCTTGCATAAAGGTAGGAATAATTTTATAATAATAATATCAGAGAAAGGAATCGAGCCGATGACATTTCGTATGCATACCAACAAAAAAAGCGGCGCGGCGGCCGGAAACCCATCCAGGGTATGGTACCGGCTGGATCTGTCCGCGATTGTATATCCTACCCTGCAAAGGCGGGACTTTTCTTCCGTTTACAGGCTTTCCGTCCTTCTGAAGGAGGAAATAAAGCCGGAGGTGCTGCAGCAGGCGGTAGATATTGCCCTCAGGCGTTTTCCCACCTATAAGGTCTGTATCCATAAAGGCCTCTTCTGGCGCTATCTGGAGCCAAACAACCGGCCCGGCCCTTTTGTCCAGCCGGATATCCATAATCCCTGTATGCCCATGAATTTCAAATCAGGAAGCCGGTACCTCCTCCGGGTATTTTATTACGGGAAACGGATCTCCCTGGAATGCCATCACTGTCTGGGTGACGGCTCCGGGGGCATGTGCGTGCTTCAGACCATCACCGCGGTTTACCTGCGCCTGCTGGGCGCTGCCATATCCAACGGCGGCTATGTGCTGGATGTGGAAGGGGAACCGGATCCGGAGGAGTTGGAGGATGCCTATATGCGCTATGCCAACGCACTTTTCTGCCCGCCCCGTCCGGCGGAAAAAACCTACCGGGTCAGAGGCACCAAGGAGCCTTTCCATACCTTCAACATCATAGACGGAATCATGTCCGTAAAGGAGGTGGCGGCCGTAGCTGCCGGCTATAACGCAACGATCACGGAATACCTGAATTCCGTCCTTCTTTATGCCCTGCTGAACAAGCAGCACATGGATTTCCACCTGAAGCTGTATCCGGTCAGAATCGCCCTGCCCGTAAACCTGAGACGCTTTTTCCCATCCAAAACCCTGCGCAATTTCATCACCATGGTTTACCCTTCCATCGATCCCCGGCTGGGGAATTATACCTTTGAAGAAATTGTTACCCAAGTGCATAATTTCATGCGCTATTATATTAATGAAAAATTTCTGAGAGGCGATATCACCACCAACGCCGCCACCACCCGGAATCCCTTTATCCGCGTAGTTCCCCTGTTTCTGAAGGACATTGTGGTGAGGACCTTCTACCGCAAGGTACAGGATAAAAATTCCTCCGCCGGGCTGACCAATATGGGGGCAATGAAAGTGCCGGAGGATATGAAGCCGTATATCGACCGTTTTGATATTTATATGGGGCAGCCCTTTTCGTCAAGGACCAACTGTGCCATTATCAGCTTTGAAGATACCCTGACCATCAATTTTGCCAGCTGTATAATCGAAGCGGATGTGGAGCGCTATTTTTTCCGTAAGCTGGTGGAGGACGGCATTCATGTAACCATTGAAAGCAACCGTACCTTTGACGAAGAATAGGCACTGACAACGGATGCCAGCTTTGCAGGCTGTCTCCGTAATCAATAAAAGAAACGCCGTGGCTGCTTTCCTCACGGCAGATTGGAGTCTAATTATGTCATATTGTGTGAACTGCGGCGTAAAGCTGGACGAATCGCTGGAACGCTGTCCTTTGTGTAATACGCCGGTCATCAATCCCAACGAAGTAGCCTATAACCATTCCGTCCCTCCCTTCCCCAGGGAAAACGGGCAGGTGGAAACGGTAAAAAACAAAGATGTGGCAATCCTCTATTCCCTTGTCCTCATCGCTGCCGGCGCCTCCTGCGGACTTTTGAACCTGCTGGTATTCAACAACAGCGCCTGGTCCCTGTATGTAATCGGTATCTGCATTATTTTGTGGGTACTCGCTATTCCCGCTTTTATTTATTCGAAGCTGCCCGTTTATTTTTCCCTGCTGTTCGACGGGCTGGCCATCGGCCTTTATGAATACCTGATAACCTTCAATACACCCAGCTCCCGCTGGTTTTATGAACTGGCCCTGCCCATTACCGGCGTCGTCACCCTGCTGGCTATTATTCTGGCGGCATTGTGCAGGCGGATATCTTCTTCTTTTCTTGCCACCGCTCTTTATCTGTTTGCCGAAATTGCGATCCTGTGCATTTCCATCGAACTGCTCATCCGCCGCTTTTTGGCGGAGCCTTATCTGCTCACCTGGTCCGCGGTGGTTCTGACCGCCTGTGCGATTATCATCGTTGCCCTGATCACCATGCTTTCCCGAAAACGGTTACGGGGCGCCGTAAGAAGAAGGCTGCATTTCTGATTTCAGAAATGCAGCCCTTTTACTCCACGGAATCCACGAAGGTAAGCTCGTCCTTATAGGTTCTGTTTTTGGTTTCCAGAGTGTCCCCATTAATGGTCACCCGCAGTTCCCCGGCACCGTAGGCATCCAGAAAGGTATTGGTCAGCGCCGCCATGATCACAGCCTCGCTTCCCTCCTGCATGGTCTTAAGATAATCCCGGAACCCGGAGGATAAATCCAGCTCAATCTGCTTTCCATCCTCCGACAATCGGAAATCGTTTACCTTGGTATCCACCGACACAATATTCTTCGTGCGCAGGGCCCCGATAATGGCCTCCGGTGTTTTCCTCGGCAGCTCCACCTCTTCCGTCATCAATTCCTTTCCCATACTGGATCCAAAATAAATAAGGACAGTTTCCGGCTCACCCGTTTCTGCAGCCGCATCTTCTTCCGATTCCAATGCCAGGATCGTTTCCGAACTGCCTGAAGCATTATTATCCGGCGTATTAAAATTCCCGGTTTCCTCTGCATTTCTTCCGCAGGCAGCCAAAACAGCCGTGACACATAAAAGCCCTGCAAGGATACCCCTATACTTCTTTTTCATAATTGCTCCCATCTGCGTGCACCGCACGTATTCCGATCAGGCTGGTAAAAACCTAGCTGTAATATCAGATAAACACCTGATCTTGTAAAATTGTACTCGATTCCTCCCTCACTGTCAAACGGAAATTGACATCAGGGTGCAGATAAAAGGTTTGGCGTCCCCCGGCCCTGCTTCCCTGTGCGGCGGCTGCCCTGCAAGGATTCCTGGAAGGGGCGTTATAAGCACGCCGGTCCTTAGG
>NZ_QUES01000065.1:0-17173 GCF_003478085.1 Eisenbergiella sp. OF01-20
AAAAAGCTGTTGCGGGTTTCACATTCACCGCAACAGCTTTTATTTTTCAATCAATTAACGCCATTTTTTAATGTCTGATACCAAAGACAGGTAGTATTGGCAGAAAGTCAACTCCTCTTTTCCGGTACCGTCATGTCATTGGTTATTATTCTACGTTCCCCCGTATAGTATTATCTGTTTTACATGATATCTTCTTTTTAAAAATAAATATTATTTTCACTATTGACTTTAATAATATTAAAGTATATATTTAACATAATGAAAGTGAGGAGTTCCCATGGCAATCGAAATAGTACCGGAATGGATGCTTAATCTGGATGATGAGGATGTGGCCTTTATGAAAAGGTTTCTTTTGGCCTCCGGCTCGCTTAAGGAAATCGCAAAGCAGTACGGAGTGACCTATCCCACGGTCAGGCTGAGGCTGGATAAGCTGATCCAGAAGATCATGCTCAGCGAAGGAGCAGAAAAGGATCCTTATATCGCTCTCATCAAACGTCTTGCCATAAACGAACGGCTGGATTTTGATACCGCCAAAATACTGATAAACGAATATAAAAAAATGCACAGGGAGGAATTATAAATGGCAGTTGGTACCCTTATGATATGGATTTCCTTGATCGTTATCCTGCTTGCCGCCGCAGGCGCTATTGTATTGCAGGTCTATTTGTCCGGAAGAGAAAGCCGGATACCGGGGTTACTGTTTCCCCTTCTTTCCTTTCTTTATTCCCTGTTTTTGGTTTTTAATCTGATTATCACGGAAAACATGTCGGGCTGGAGTATTATCGGACTTATCGCAGGCACCCTGGCGGCCGGCAATCTTTCCACGCTGCTGCTTCTTGTCATTTATTTCATCCGCAGGGACAAAATAAAACAAAAGAAGCAGCTGGATAAAATGAATATCCAGGATCTGTAAAAGGAAGAAAGCGCACGCTTTCTTCCTTTTACAGATTGCAGCAGGACAGGCCTGCGCAACAGGCGGTGTTGTTACCGGATATTGTACACACTTCTGATTTTCAGCCCATCCGGTGAGCCTTTCAGGATACGGATTTTCCTTTCACCGGCGCTCATGTCGAAATAATTATCGTCTAAAAGCATATCATCCGCTTCATTGGTAATTTCCACCCCTCTTGCATAGGCGACGGACTTCACGGTCAGCACATCCCCTTCGGCCGTGACGGTAAGCTTTGGATCCGTAAAGCGGTAATGCTTGGGCGCGCAGAAAATAACACAGCCGCCGGAAATAAGTTGTCCGTCCCGATAGCAGTCATAGCTCACATAGTCCCCGTAGGTATCCGCATCCATACAATCCTGCTCTGTAAGCCAGACGCTGGACAGGGGGGCTGCCGTAACCTCATCCTCCCCTTCCCGGAGGATCTCCGATTTGCTGTTGCGCAGAGCCCATTTCACCAGCAGGCGCTGCTCCTCCATGGTTTCATTGGCAACACAGAGACGGATGGATTTTTTTACCTCATAAGGCTCCGCATTGGGATTGGTATCCTGGGTGAGGATCCCTTCCTCGGCGCAGGAAAGCATAACCGGGGCAAAAAAACGTTTTGCATAATAATGCAGTGCCTTCCATCTTCCGCAGTAATCTATGGAGGCCCAGCTCGCCACCGGCCAGCAGTCGTTCAGCTGCCAGATGACGGTTCCCATACATCTTCCCCGGTTTCTCCGAAAATGCTCCACACCGTATCGTATGGCCTCCGCCTGCAAAAGCTGGGAAGCATACAGGGTGGTGTCAAAATCATTGGGATAGAGGAAGGTCTGTTCCATGTAGTTCATAATTTTCCCGTTGGCGCTCTGGTTCCTCTGGTGCTTTTCCATAACGTAGGAGAAAATATTCCTGTCCTCCGGTTCGGTAAAGGTTTCCACCGTTTTCAGGGAAGGGAAGGACTGGAAGCCGAATTCGGACACATAGCGGAAGAAAAACTTCCTGTATTCCGTGATGGGCTTATTTCCATGCCATACATCCCAATAATGCACGTCTCCCCGGTTTTCATCATTCGGCTCATCAAAGGCACCGCCTGAGGAAGGGCTTGCAGGCCAGTAGAAGGTATTGGGGTCGTATTCCCTGAGCACTTTAGGAAGGATGTATTCATACATCTTCACATAGTCGCTCTTTTCTTTGGGCCTGGTAACCCACTGTCCCTGATTTACAAACATCTCCATTTCGTTGTTCCCGCACCACAGGCCAAGGCAGGCATGATGGCGGATCCTTTTGATATTATCGATAAATTCCGCCGTGATATCCTGTTCAAATTCTTCCGTGAGGTCATAGACCGCGCAGGCAAACATGAAATCCTCCCATACCACCAGCCCCAGCTCATCGCAGGCATCCCAGAAGCCGTCATACGGGTAATTGCCGCCGCCCCATACGCGGATGCAGTTAAAGTTGGCATCCCTGGCCTGCTTTAAAAGATCGTAGGTTCTTTCCGGCTTTACCCGGGGCAGGATGTTATCCTCCGGTATGTAATCCGCGCCCATGGCAAATATACGGACGCCGTTCACTTCGTGTGCAAACTGCTCGCCGTATTCATCCTTTCCCGTGTGGACGGTCATGGTACGAAGCCCGATCCGTCTGCTCCAGGTATCCAGCACACAATCCTCTTTAAGAAGCTGGATATCCACCTGGTACAAAGGCTGGCTTCCATAGCCGTTAGGCCACCACAGACGGGGGTTCTCAATAACCGCTTCTTCCGGACAAAGCCCCTCAAAAACTACATTCCCCTCCGGATCCGCCACCTTCATGCGCCAGGTCAGGCCCTGCAGTTCTTTTTCTTCTCTGCCGAAACGGCAGGAGTGGTTTTCCTTCAACACATCCACATCGATCCGGGCTTTCAGGGAAACCCTGCCGTCCCCGTGCTCCTGTGAAAGGTATACCCCGTCCAGCCGGGCCGTATCAAAGCCGATCAGATCCACATCCCTCCAAATCCCCGCATCGGGAAGGCGGGGGCCCCAGTCCCAGCCGAACATACAGTGGGCCTTACGCAGATAAGGGAAACCCTTCATAGCATCGGAGCTGCCTTCCACAGGCCGTTCTTCATATGCCTCCCGGATGAAACGGGTGGGCGAATGAAGCACCACCTTCAGTTCGTTACCGGCAGCAAGCAGCAGCTCCTTTACCGGGAATTCCCAGGTCCGGTACATGTTTTTCACGCTTCCAAGAAGCGTTCCGTTCAGGAACACATCCCCGATGGTATCGATTCCGTCAAAATGCAGCAGGACGGATTCCCGCCCGCGGATAGCCTCCGGCACATCAAAACGGGTAACATAGGTAAAATCATTGTCCATGATTTTCAGGGCTTTCAGCTCATTGTCCCGGTAATAGGGATCCTCCATCCTTCCGTTATCCAGCAGATCCTGGTATACGCTTCCCGGTACGGCGGCGGGCAGAAATTCCCCCGTTCCGTTGATGCACATCTGCCAGTTCTCATTCAGCTTCTGAATTTGCATCCTGTTCCTCCTTCTTCCTGTCACGGTTCTTCCCCTTTCCCTCTTCCTCATGCCGCAGGGCCCAAAGGGCTGTCTGAACTGTTACGGAAGGGGACCGGCCTTTAATTGGTATACTACCAAATTATCACTTCTGCCCGGCCTTTTCTTCTTTTTTCTTGACCGATTATTGTACTATATTGACCTATAAAATTTCACCGGCAGTAACTGTTATGTACCTTTACAGTTACTGCCGGCCATTTATCGTTTCCTGCTCAATATCCCAAATCCCTGTCAATCACGGTGCCGTCCATGGCATTAATGGTAAGAAAGCTCTCAAAGGGGCCGCCGAAGGTTTCGGTATACGGCTCATCGGAATTGGTATGGTTCATTGTCCTTGTCCCCAGGAAATCCCAGACCGGTACCATAGTCCCTTCCGTAGGATTTCCTTTTTCCATAACACGCATGTAGCCCAGCCGGATTTCCTCTACCTGAAACTTCATATCTATCCCTGCCTGTGCAAAATCGCTGTATTTTTTCTGAATCATTTCCCGGAAAATCTGCTGGATTTCTTCAAAAGGCATGAGAAAAACATATTCATCCGACATATCCGTTACCGTATAGGGATCCGTCCAACGGAAGCTTACAAGCCCCTCATCATCATAAGCCAGGCTTATATGCTCGTAGGGCCAGGAAGCATTGTTCCCTTCTACCGTCGTACCGTCGTTGTTGGTATAGGTAACGGGGATCCCGTCAATCACTCTGGTAAAGTGTACGCCATAGGCATATGCAAGGGGAACCATTTTCCCTTTTTCTTCGGTAAACGAGGTAAAATATTCCCCGCCGCAGGACTTAAATTCCGTAAGCCCCATCTGCTCCATAGCCTCTGCGGCTTTCTGCTCAATTTCCGCTGGGGGTATATCCAGTTTCCCTTGCGTTTCCCCGTCTGTCAGTCCTGGAAGATAGTTGCTTCCCTTACCGGTATATTCCGTGGAAAAAGAAATCCATCTCCAGTTAGGATGAATGTTATTATCCAATACGGTAAAATAATCCTTTCCGTCCATGGTCACATAGCCTGACAGCATATTTGCATCCGGATTCCCGTTTTCCGCAGCATTCACCTCAAACCGAACAATAGGCTCTATATCCCGAATCTGTGCGGTTTCCGGCGCCGCCTCCAGCATCGCTTCGAATTCCGCTATTTTCTTGTCGTAATCCTTTCCGTCCCCGTATTGATCCACATAGGATTCCCCGGATTCCTTTTCTTCCTTCAGAATAGCAATCCGTTCCTCAATCTCCGCCCTGGTAAATCCATGGGCCGGATCGTTTTCGTCCACCACCCTGTCCCAGAGACTGCCGCCCTGCAGGAGCACCCGGTTGACCGTGTCATAGTCCTCCTGGGTGAAAATCCGGCTGGTAACGGTTTTCAGCCGGAACCCGTCCGCCGCCGGAATGATTACATCCGCTTTTACCTCTACCTGCATCCGTCCGGTATCGTCCGAAAACTGCAGTTCGAAAATATCGGGGGCCTGTACCTGCGATGCAATATCCCCTTCCTTTGCCGTCTGCACAGGGGCGGTGCTTTCCTGGGATTTAGGCACCACCAAATCCTCCTGTGCGGATTGCGTCTGCCCCGCAGAAACATCCTTTCCCGACTCACATCCTACCGGAATGGTTAATACAAGTCCCATAATCGCTGCCGCAGCAGCCCATCTTTTTCCTGCCATCTCTTTTCCCTCTCTTTATCTTTGGAACCGTTTTCCGTTCCTTACTCTGCCGGTTACCGCTTCCGCAGCGTCCCGGCATCCTTACTGTACCCCGCAGGAACGTAAAAAGTATACAGCAGTATGTAAACATTTTGTAACTGTGGAGGTACGAACGTAACGGTACACCATTCAGCAGAGAAACTGCTGTTCAAAAAGCACGGAAACCCGGGTTCCCTGCCCCGCTTTGCTTTCTATATGCAATCTGGCATGATGCAGCGCGGCTATCTGGCTGCACAGGGCAAGCCCCAGACCGATGCCCCCCTCTTTTTTGCTCCGGGATTTATCCACCATATAAAAAGCTTCGGTAACACGGGATATCTCCTCTTCGGGAATCCCCTTCCCCTGATCGGAAACACGGATTTCCCCTTCCCGGGCTTCCAGCAGGATGCGGTCCCCTTCCTTTCCGGCTTTTATGGCATTGTCGATGAGATTGAGCAGGAGGCTTTCAAAAAGATCCTTATCCAGCTTGTATACCTGCCCTCCGGCTCTCGTTTCCAGGCGCATTCCCTTCTCCCTGAGCTGATACTGCTCCATCCGGGCGACGTTTGCAAAAAGCACTCCGATATCCACTTCCTCCATATGGATACTGTCATTGTCATACAGTCCGATCAGGCTCATGAGCTTGCCGGAAAGACGTTCCAGCCTGCGGCATTCCTCATGGATATGGATCAGGGCCTTGTCCCGGCGCTCCTGATCCACTTTCACATGGAGCAGGGTGTCAGAATAGCCGATAATGGATGTCATAGGTGTTTTCAATTCATGGGTAAGGCTGCCCAGAAGCTGCTTGCGCTGCAAGGAGACCTGTTCCAGCTGGGTTACCTGCTCTTCTATCCGCTCCGCCATCCGGTTAAAGGAGGCCGCCATCTCTCCCACCTCATCCCGGGATTTCACTCCGGCGCGGCGGTTCAGGACGCCTTCACTGATATCGGAGGCCGCCCTTTTCAGCTCACGCAGAGGGGACAGCAGCCTTCTGGTAAGCAGGAAAATAACCAGCACCGATATGCCCGCCGCCGCCAGATAAATCTCCAGAAACAGCGCGGCCTGCTTTTCCATATCCTCATAAACCCCGGAAATATCCGCCACCAGTACCAGCCGGTAGTCCGCGGGGGAATCCATGGGAATTTTTTTCCCCATTATCAGGATCCGTCTTTCCCCCACCTCCCTGGTATCCACAGCCGGTTCTGCATGGCCCCACCGTTCGTCCCCGGGATGGACCAGTTCAAAATCCGTAAGGTTGCAGAGCACTTCCTCTTCCTTTACGAGAATATACCGGGAGGCCCCGTATTTTTTTATGAGGTAATTAAAAAAAGAGCTTCTGGTAGCCTCACTGTAACCCAAAAGCTCACTTTCCCCGATTTCCCTGCCCAGCGCATAGGCGGCGGCCTGCAGCTGCTGCTCGTAGCTTTCGGTGGTTTTCTCCACGTTATAGCGTAATGTCTGTCCGATCACCGCGGCACCGGATAGCCCGGTCGCCAGAAACAGCGTGGCCGTGGTTACCAGGGATAATTTCTTCCAAAGCTTCATTTCCTAATCCTCCAGCCGGTAGCCAGTCTTGGGGATCGTCCGGATCACCTCAAAAAAGTCCAGCTTTTTACGCAGGCGCCCGATATGTACATCCACCGTCCTTGTTTCGCCCATGTAATCGCTTCCCCACACCTGGCTCAGAAGCTGCTCCCTGGAAAATGCCACGTTTTTATTTCCGGCAAGCAGCACAAGCAGTTCGTATTCCATGGGTTTTAACGCCACCGGCTTTCCCCCTTTGCTTACCTTGTGCTCCTTCCTGTCGATGCGCACATCCCGTATTTCTATCACTTCCCTGCCCCGTCCGGTACGCTGCAGGACCTTTTCGATGCGCACCAACAGTTCCAGCACCTCAAAGGGCTTGACTATGTAATCCTCCGCTCCCGCCCGCAGGCCATGCACCTTGGATACCACATCCGCCTTTGCCGTCAGATATATCACAGGGATTCCGGCCGCCTGCATGGCATCCATAAGCTGGAAACCGTCTTTTCCGGGAAGCATGATATCCAGCAGGGCCAGTGCATACCCCGGAAGGCTTTCCTCTTTTTCCTTTTCCCGCAGCACAGCCGCTTCCGCCTCTTCTCCATCGAACAGAGGCACAGGGTCATAGCCGGCGGCCTCCAGATTCATGCAGATAAGCTCGGAAATCGCCGTGTCATCCTCTATTACCAATATTTTTGTTTTCATGTTCACTCCCGCCTTTTTCCCTTTCAAGTGTAACACAGAATGCACGTAAAAAAAGCACCAAAATGTAAACATATGTTACCATTCTCTGGCAGCTGGTTACTGTTCACTCCGTGACCAGTAACCTGCATAAATCCATTAAAATCGCCTACGGCGATAGGATTTATGCACACTTGAATCACTTTCTCACGTACTGTGCAGTAAATGCACAGTACTGAGTGAACAGTAACGGCAGCTATCCCATGCAAAAAACACCATTCTGCCGCCGGATATGTTCCGACTCACAAGAACGGTGCCTTTCCTTTCCGTGCCGTAACGGCGCAGGTTCTTTATTTTTTCATTTTAGGGCTGAAAATAAGCGAAGCCAGGTATCCGAATATAAGCGCCGCCGCCGTCCCTACGGCCCCGGCCTTGAAGCCGCCGGCAAACAAGCCGAGAAAGCCCTGTTCATCCACCGCTTCCTTCACACCCTTCATCAGCGTATTTCCGAAGCCCAGCAGCGGTACGCTGGCGCCTGCCCCCGCGAATTCCTGAAATGGTTCATACAGGCCGACGGCCCCCAGCAAAGCTCCGGTACATACCAGCAGAACCATAATCCGCCCGGGCATCAGCTTGGTTTTTTCCATCAATATCTGTACAAGCGCGCAAATCAGTCCGCCTACCCAAAAAGCATTTATATAATCCATTTCTATCGCTCCAATCTGTACAAAAATCATTTCATCTATCCTGTATTATGGAGCAATTCACAAAAATTATACCCGCTTTCCATTTTTTTTAAATTCCGCAACGCAAACTTCGCAGGTGCCCAATGGCCTTCCGCCCGTCCGCAGAGCGGTGTCCCCGGGACGGAAAAGGCATGAGACATCCGGACAGGCAAGTTATTGTGCGCGGATAATTTCTACTGCCGGCATACGGCAAATGTGCCTGGCGGGACCATAAACGGCAAGCAAAGCGGTAATGAATACGATACCTGTAATCGTTCCTGCTGCGGCGAAGGGAATGCCCCAGAAGGTTGTGATCAGGCTGGCAAAAAGGACCCAATGAAGAGGGATTCCCAGAACGCACCCTGCCACACATCCGCAGGCAGCGCAGGATACCGTCTCGGCCAGCATCATCTTTACCAGCTGCCTGTCGCTCATGCCGATTGCCCGCATCACACCATATTGCTTCTGCCTTGCTGCCGCGCTCATGGCAATGGTATTCCTGATATGGAACACGGTTATTGATGCAATGATAAAAAGGAAGCCATAGGCAAGCAGGGAAAACGCCGTATAGAAATCCTTCTGCTCCCGGACCGGCAGGAATTTATCCGAAAAAACCACTCCTTCCGTAAACAGGGCCTTCACCGCGGCCACATCACCGGCGGAGGCATTTCGCTGAAACTGAACGTCAATAATTGTGTAATCTTCCTGCCCGGTAAGCCCGGTAAAGGTCTGCTCGGAACAGATAACCGTTTCGCGTCCATCCCCGCGCGCCAGTGGGGAATCCGATAAAATCCCGGCTACGGTAACCGTATGCTCCCGGCCGTTTACCGTCAGCGAAATCCGATCCCCGGCATGGACGGCGGAAGTGCCGGCTACCAGTAATACCTGGTTTTCTTCTTGCATTACCGGTTCAACCGCACCCTCCGCGAGGGATCCTTGCGCCCATGCGAACTGGTTTTCTTCATAGGAAATCAGGTTTATCAGTCCGGTGCTGCCGCCTATGATACCAGGGATATCATAGGCAAACATACGGCTGTAAGCGCGTTTAACCCTGCTGTTTTCTTTGACCGCCGTAAAAAGGCTCTTTTCGATGGAGCAGGTATTGTCCGCACTTACAACGGAAAGCTCCGGCGTCCATGGCAGGGGCTGCATTGCATTTTTCACGAAATCCGTAATGGTGGAGAATGCCAGAAAAAGGATAATGCAGACCGCATAAGCGCCTGCCATCAGGAAAAAAATCTTTCCGGCTTCCCATGCATGAAGAACCCCCAAAGAGGTTTCTATTTTGAAAAAGCGGATACCTGTACATTTCCGGAGGCCTTTTCCATATCCGGCATTCCCCGAAACAGCCGTCAGCGGGGATACCCGTGCCGCTTTTCCCGCCGGCGAACGGCCTGCCAAAAGTACGGTAAGAAGCCCAAGGGACACACCGGCGGCAATGCTGATGGGGCTGATACCGAAAACCGGCATATAGGAAAGCCGTTCCGGGCTGATTGCCCGCATCATGGCAGATACCGCCCATACCACTGCAACCGCAGCGGCAATGCCGGCAGGAATGGCACTTTTACACCAATACAGACCTTCCCGCTGTACAAAGCGCATGATCTGCCTTCTTGTCGCTCCCAGGCAGCGCAGTCTCCCGAAGAATTCTGTCCTCTGTATCACATTACTGTTCATACTCCCCGCAATCATCAGGACACAGGTGAGCATGACAATGCCGGAAAGGAAAAGGGCAATCCCATAAATCCGGGATATATTGCTGCCATCCTTCTGCCCCAGCATGCTTAAAAGGATTTCATTTTCCACCACCTGCCCTGGAGATAAAGAAAGCTGGCTTTGGATATACGAAGCCGCCTTCTGTATATTGGCAAACCGGGAAAACTGTACCACATACCGGCATCCGGCCGGCGCATTGCCGGAACTGCCTGCAAGCGCCTGCATACCTGCTGCAGTCAGGCACGCTATCCTGCTTTCCCCGGAAAGAAGACAGCCGGCAGCCGATCCTTCCAGGAACCCGCTGACGGTAAAGGAAGCGCTGCCGCCGCCGGGGAGTGTCAGCACAAAGGAATCACCCGGCTTCAGAGCATGGCTTTCTTTGAAAACAGATGAAACGGCGATCTCATCCTCCCTGTCGGGATACGTGCCTTCCGTCAGCATGCCCGGAAAAAGCCTTGCGGATACCTGCCCCTCCTGTCCCACGAGCGCCAACGGCTGACCGGCATAAGTATAACCGGCATCCCCAGAGGCAAAGAGCTGCCAGCCGGATACGTTTACCTCCGGCAGGCCGGCTATAAACTCCGCCATGGTTTCCCCGGTCAAAGAAAACCCATAATGCCAGTTTCCATTCATGTATGCCGCTCTTCTGATTTCTCCCTGCAGATACCCGTCCGCAAGGCCGAACATTACCGTTACCAGAAATACCGCAAGCATAATGCAGATACGTGTCATCCGGCTCTGCTTTCTGTGGATACCGGCCGATAAGGTAATTAAGCCCAGATAGTTTTTCATATGCTTCCCATCCTTTCCCTGGAGAAAGTATAGCAGCTCAGTCTTACTGTCCGGTGAACAGCAGCTTACAATTCCGTAAGGTTCGTCTTTTTTTCCTTCAGATATTCCGCCGGGCTGACCCCGGTCACCGAACGGAATATCCGGCTGAAATAAAACTGATCGGCAAACCCTACCATGGATGCCACATCCTTGATAAACAGATCCTTATTTCCTTCCATGATTTCCCTGGCCTTTTCCACACGGAAAACCGCCAGCCGTTTGCTGAAGCTTGTATTGCTGTATTTCCGGAACAGGCGGCTCAGATAGGTCTGGGAAATTCCGAAGACCGTGCATATTTTCTGTGCGGAAAGCGGCTCCGACAGGTGTTCTTTTATGTAGGCTTCTATCCTGCCGAAAAATTCCGGGGTGTCGATTTTGCTCCGCTGTACCTCTTCCATCCGGTTCCTGCACAGAAGCTGGCAGATATTGTCTGCCAGCTTATTCATATTTTCCGCATAATAAAACGCGTCGTCTATAATATATTCACTGTTTTCCACCGATTCATTCAACATGTTTTCACTGCGGAAGATACGGAAGATTTCCCGCACCTTTTCCTCCACATACAACTGGGTGTATCCCTTCTCCTCCCAACAGGCAAAGAGTGCCGGGATTTCCGCTTCCATCTGCCTGTAATCCCGCTCCTTTATGAGAAATTTCAGCCGGTTCCACATGACACTGTCCGCCTCCGCCTTCTGTTCCGTCCCGGGAAAAGTCTGATCCACATCAATGATTTGGTTTTTACCGATGATGAGCCTGTGATCCAACGTATAATATAAGCTTCGTATGACATGGGAAAGCTCCCCGGCCCGGACGGGGGTTTCTTTGAGAACCAGCGTATAAAAGGCCAGCGTGCGCTTTTCTTTTTCCAGCAGATGCAGCATAAGCTGGTAAAAGCTGTTATGGAACAGCAGCTTCCCCGGACAGATATAGAGGGCTTCCACTTCATCTCTTCCATATACCATCATCTGCTCTTCTTTGATGGAGAAAATTTCAATTCCCCTGGATTCGACAAATCTTCTCGGCAGGCTGTTTTTACGCAGCAGGGCGATATAATATTCATCCTCTGAAAATATCCGGTAAAAACGCGGTGATTCCGAAAAAGTACCGGTACACATGTCCCGGATAACCTGATTGCGCAGCCCATAGTAATATTCATCCAGTTTCCCCTCAAGGATGCGCATGCTTTCCTGGAGGGCGGACGGCTTTACGGGCTTCAGGATATAGTCACAGACCCCATAGCGCAGCGCCGACTGGGCATAGGAGAATTCCTGATAGCCGCTGACGATAACGGAAAGAATATCCGGATATTTTTCCTTCACCCGCTTCACCAGGGCTATGCCGTCCATGACCGGCATTCTGACATCCGTGATCAGGATATCCGGGTTCAGCTCTTCCAGCTGTTCCAGGGCGCTTTTCCCGTTTTCCGCCGTCCCCGCCACCTGGAAATCCGGGCATTTGATTTTTATGATTGTACAAAGATGCTGCAGGGCAGCCGGTTCATCTTCCGCTATAAATACCTGATACATATTATGTTAAACATTCCTTTCTTCCTGTATTGCAGAACGGTTACAACCGATTAGAATTTCAGCGCCGCCTTCCTCCCGGTTGGTTATCCGGAAGATCAGATCCTCTCCGTATAAAAGATACAGACGGGCATAGGTATTTAAAATCCCCATGCCTCCGATTTTCATTTCCACATTCTGGCGGTTATCCAGAAGATCCTGCTTCAGCTTCGCTATTTCTTCCGTCAGCCGCTCCAGAACCTCCCCGGAAAATCCTTCCCCGTTGTCCCGGATCCGGATGTACCAATACCGCCCTTCCTGATATCCCGCCACGGAAAGCTTCATCACTCTGCTGCTGTTGGCATATCCATGATTGATACTGTTTTCCGCCAGCTGCTGGATCACCAGCTTCGGCACCCTCTGCCCTGCAATGCTTTCCTCCAGCCCGATGGTATACTCCAGCTTATGTTCATACCGGTATTTGAGCAGGGAAAAATACAGTTCCAGATACATAAGCTCCGCCTTTATGGAGGCATATTTTTCTTTGGTATCGGTGGAATACCGGAGCAGGCCGGCAAGGTCGTCACACATGTCACAGAGCACCTCATCATCATCCAGGATCCCCCTGCTGGATATCACATTCAACGCGTTATAGATAAAATGAGGGTTGACCTGCGCCTGGAGCATATCGAATTGTGCCTGCAGCTGCAGCGTAAGCAGCTGGCTTTCCCTGGCGATAGCTCTGCGCAGCCGGCTCCTCATCTCTTCATATACCTGGCCTATCTGCTGGAATTCATCATTTTCATTGCCGAATTCCAGCGGTTCGGATCGGTTCAGTGTCTCCAGGCTCGTATTTTCCAGGACATTCTGCAGCTGGAGCATGGATTTGGTTAAATGCCTGGTGGATATGGCGACATACAGCATGGAAAACAGCAGCATGGCCCCCACCAAAAACAGGGTCATGGACATAATATGCATCATGTCATCCTGAATAATGGAGCTGTTTTTATAAACCAGGACCATGGTTTCCGCCTCTTCATTATATACGCCGGCCGCCAGGTATTCCGTCCCGTCCCTTCCGGGAAATCTGCCCGCCGCAGCCTCTCCCCGGCCGCACAGGCTGCGGCAGAACTCCATATCCACCTGGGTATTCCAGTAAAGCAGCTCCCCCTCCCCGTTCATCAGGCATACCTTCAGATCTTCATCCGCGGTGCGAAGCTTTTCACGCACCTTGTCCACGCTCTGCTGGACCTCGATGTATCCCATGTTCTTTCCCTGTATCTGTTTAATGACCGAAAAAACCTGGACATCCTCGAGTCCCCAGGGATCCCAGTGCAGGCCGATAGTGGTGTAGGTATCGGTATTTTTCTCCGCCTTTTCATACCAGGGCATCTCTTTATAGTTTACCCCTCTGCGGATATCCTCGTTATTCCCAATGGGATCACAATTATCGTTGCAGAATATCACCCGGTAAAACCGTTTTCTGATATAATCATTATTCTGCCGTGTCCTAATCTCTTTTTCCGCATCCTGAAAATAATTTTCCGTATTCTCCGAACGCACCATGGAGGAAATCGAAGTAATGGCGGCCAGCATGTCCGCATCGCTGAGCAGGTAATAGCTGATATCTTCCATTGATTTAATCATTTCGTCATATTGCTGGTTCAGCTGGGAGGCGCTGAAGGAGAGATTGTGCATCTCCCGCTCATAGATTTTATCCGCGCTGGTGGAATAATAGATACAGCCGGAAACAACCGCCGCCAATATCCCCAGGACAATATATACGATTCTCATTTTAGCCTGAAATTTCAATACACATCCTCCCCGGCAGACTACTCCCATAACCCCATCTGCAGCGCCGCTTTTCTGCATTCCTCGTCATATGCTTCCGCCGCTTCCCCGGCGCCGATCCGCCCGCTTCCCAGTTTATTGCAGATAAAAGCGCAGTTTATCCCTTTTACGGGAGTCAGATATTCCAGCGCCGGTATGACCTTCCCTTCCGTATAATACCTCTGTACCTCCTGAATCAGTTCGATGGATTCCTCTTTCGGACGGTACCCCGTATGGAATATGCCCGCCGGCGTATAAAAAGAAGTCAGCACGTCCAGCCCTTCCTCCGAAATATACCATTCCAGAAAGGCGGTGACCGCTTCCGTATGTTCGCTCTTCTTATTTCCGTAAATCCCATTGGACGGCCAGATGGTCAGCCCCGTTTCTTCTCCGGTATCACCGGGCATGGCAAAGAACCCTATTTTATTGATTTTATCCCCATAGGTCAGGATCCACTCCGGTATTTTGCTGGAAAAATAGATCAGATGGCCCAGCTCATTCCCAAAAAAACGGTTTTCCAGTTCCGGTATCGACACAGCAGCACAATCTTTGTTAAAATACGGAACCAGTTCCTCATACCGCTCCCAGGTTCTCCGCCCTTCTTCGGAATCTGCAAAACCTGTTTTGCCTGCTGTAAATTCCCGTGCAAAATCCGGGTTATCATACATGACCTGGTAATTATCCGCCAGGAAGGGGAGTTGGGAAGACACCAGTTCGTTCAGGGCGATTCCCATGGCATCCACACCGGCATTTTGCAGCACCTCCAGATTCCCCTTGAATTCCTCCCACGTTTCCGGCACCCCCAGACCGTATTCCTGATAAAGCTCCTTATTATAAAACACGCCGGCTCCCATGCCGTCACATTGGGGAATTCCGTACAGGACACCATCCACGCTCGCCGCACGGATAAAATCCTTGTCAAGGGTTTCGGCCATCCCGGTATCGGTGAGATCCAGAAAAAATTCCGATGGATTCAGGGAATACAGCAGGCTTCCCGTATTATAGATCAACAGATCCGGGCACTCTCCCGTTGCCAGCCTTGTCCGAACCACATTATCATCGTAGCACGGCTCTATTTCGATCCGGAAGCCGAACTTTTCTTCCGCCGCAGCGCAGGTCTTTGCCAAGACACCTGCGGGCGTGGCAGAGGAAAAGTTAAGCATGGTAAGCGTTATCCCCGAAAATTCTTTATCTTCCCCATCCCCGCTTTCCTCCGGGCTTTCCTTCACCGAAACGGCATCCGTCATTTCCGATCCCCCTCCGGGCCTCCGGCAGCCTGCAAGGCCTCCCAGAAGCATTGCAGACAGCAGTATCCATAAGATCCCTTTTTTCCTTCTCATTTTCACCTCCGACAGCTGCCATATCCCTGTCCGTACCTCTGTAAGCCCGGCGCCGAAAGGGGGGATTTTATCCCATGATACTATCATACTATGCCCCTGCGGCGGCGCTTATTCCCTGTCCTGCGCCTACGCTTCCTTCTTCTGTATCCCTTTGTATAATCTGCAAAAAGCCCCCCTTGAATGAATACGGTATCATTCAAGAGGAACTTTTCATCCGTTTCAGCCGTCAGTCTTTGACAGCCGCATAACGATCATAGGCAGCCTGCTCGATTTCCAGCAGCCGTCCCAGATTCATCTGGTCCAGAGTATTCGTATATGTTTCCCAGTCCTTATCCAGATCCAGTTCGCCGGTAATAAACTGCGCCCTCGCCTGTTTCAGGTATGTGGTAATATCTTTATACACGGCTCCTCTTTCTTCCACCTCTTCCGCGGTATAGGATACCACAGGATAGGCGTCCACACCGGTTACCCCTTCTTCTTTAAAGGCATCGATAACCCGGGCGGCCCATCCGTATTTTTCAACGAACTCCGGCTTCTGCAGGACCTCTCTGCTGCTTTCAAACATGGCCTGGCGGTCGATGTTCTTTTCCACCAGATTCAGCGCTTCATTCAGGACAGCGCCTTTATAACGGTATTCCTCTCCGGAAGCATACCCTTCCGGAATCCGCATTTCCGGGACCTTGGTCCCCAGCAGCTCATCATCCACCATATCAAGGGTAACGCCCTCATAGCCCTTTGTAGCGGAAAGCATACCTTCCTCCGTGTAGAAATAATCCACAAAGCGGGCCAGCGCTTCCGGATATTTGGTATTCCCGTTCACAGCAATAAGAATATTGTTCACAACAGGGCTGGCAATTCCGGCTTCCCTTTCCGTATGAACGTCGGAAGACAGACCCGCCAAAGCCGCCCAGTTGGCATCATAGCTGATATCTTTATTCGCCATGACAAAAGGGGCGGAGCCGCAGCCGAAGGAACCGTATACATCTCCCTGCTGTTTTGTGGTAATTTCGTCACTGGTTATTGTGAAGGCTTCCTGTTCCATCAGGCCTTCCGCATACAGTTTATGCATAAATTTCAGATATTCTTTATAAGTGTCATTGGTGTTTGCCAGCTCTACCTTTCCGTTTTCATCCGCCTGAAGGGCGTAGTTGGGATCGGAGGTGAAGATCCCATAGGCATCCAGCAGCGTCTTTTCCAACGCCGTGTAGCCGCCTGCGTCGGAGGTAAACAGCAGCGGGATCTCATCGTCCGGATCCCCGTTTCCATTGGCATCCTGTTCCTTAAAGGCAACCAGCACGTCATAGTATTCATCGATGGATGTGGGTACGGAAAGTCCCAGGTTTTCCAGCCACTGCTTGTTGATAAAACTTCTGGTAAGCCGGTCCGTCATATCAACCCGCAGCTTGGGAAGGCCGTAAATATGACCATCCGATGTGGTACAATAGGCTTCCAGTTCCGGATATTTTTCAAAATACGCCTTCAGGTTAGGCATCTGATCCAGATATTCGCTCAGATCCAGGAAATACCCTTCCCCTCCCCATTCATTGACATCGCTGACATTCATGGAGCATCCCACCAGCATATCCGGAAGCTCATCCCCCGCTACCTTTAAGGTCAGCTGCGTCTCCCAGTCCGTCTCATAGAATTCGCAGTCCAGGCGGATTCCCAGCCGGCCGGCATACTCATCAATTACAGCCAGCTGCGTCCAGTCCTCACAGCCTGACGGCATGGGACCGGCCGCCGTTACGGTAATTTCCTCACTGGTAATGGGATACCCGGTTTCGTTCACCACAACCTCACCGCTCTCCCCTGCTGCCGAAGGGGCGGCGGTATCCGCTGTTCCTGCCCCG
>NZ_QUES01000066.1:0-16559 GCF_003478085.1 Eisenbergiella sp. OF01-20
AAGACATCGCCCTTTCACGGCGGTAACACGGGTTCGATTCCCGTCGGAGTCATTAAATAGTCAAACGCAGCAGTGATAATAACCGATGCGTTTTTAGTTGTAAAAAGATTTAGCAGACGGCATTTATGTGCCGATGTGGCTCAATTGGCAGAGCAGCTGATTTGTAATCAGCAGGTTATCGGTTCGAGTCCGATCATCGGCTTTATCCTGGATAACAGGATATATATCCGTAAAAGTTTACGGACCTTTAGCTCAGTTGGTTAGAGCAACCGGCTCATAACCGGTCGGTCCTGGGTTCGAGTCCCCGAAGGTCCATTAGTTACATAGTTTTTGGCCCAGTGGCTCAGTTGGTTAGAGCGCCGCCCTGTCACGGCGGAGGTCGTCGGTTCGAGTCCGATCTGGGTCGTTTTTTTTACGAATGTAAAAGAAGAGGAAGGCATTGTCTGATTGACGGTGCTTATCTTTTTATTTGGATCACAGCTACGCCGGCATGGCGGAATTGGCAGACGCAAGGGACTTAAAATCCCAAGCGTGAAATCCCTCTTGTGTGACAAGGATACCCGGATTTACAGGTGATTTCACAAATTTTATTTTTGTTTTTTTACTATATCCCTCGCAACATCCCTCCAAAAATCAGGAGACGCTTCAGGGAGCACTGCCAGTTTTAATAGGCGGGTATGGTGGAATAGGCAGACACAAGGGACTTAAAATCCCTCGGTAGCGATACCGTGCCGGTTCAAGTCCGGCTACCCGCACTGTTTATTATGATAGGGACTCTTTTCTTAGTTTGCGGCTAGAGGGAGTCCCTGTTCATTTTCCCCAGGCAGAATCCCTATAATTGCATTTGCACTGGATACTTTACTCATGTAATCCAGATGGGTATAAATATTCAGGGTTGTAGAGATGTCGCTGTGCCCCAGCCATTCCTGGATGTCTTTTATGCTTACGCCGCTGCCATATAGCAGACTTGCGCAGCTGTGCCTGAGATCGTGGAAACGGACTAACTTCAAACCGTTTTTTTTGAGGACCATCCTGAAATGCTGTGTTATGTAATTGGGCTTTATCAGTACGCCCATATGATCGACATAAATATAATCCAGATAATCCATACAGTAGGAACTGCTGCATACTTTCTGATTTTCGGCCTGCTGCTTCCAAAGCTGAGACAAAATAGCTTCGAATGGCCCTACAAGGGGCAGTGTTCGAAGGCTTTTTTTAGTTTTAGGCCGGTCTTTGTAAATCATTGTATATTTCCCATCTACCATGGCCTGGGTTACAGTATGCCTGATTGTAATTGTTTTTTGTACAAAATCAATGGCTTCCCACTTCAGTCCCACGATTTCACTTCGGCGGAGCCCATAGTAGCTGCCAAGAAGAACGGCAAGTTCAAGGGGATCTCCATGAAATATTTTGAATAGATCCATCAATTCGTCTGAGTGATAGATGTCAGATATAAAAATGTTTTTCTTTGGGCGTATCACTCTGTCGGCAGGGTTGGTTAAAATGAGTCCTATCTGAAATGCATATTGCAAGGCCGTGCGGATATTTGCATGCCGGTGAATTACCGTATTCGCGGAAACCTGACGTTCATTAAGCTCGTAGGTATAGTAGTCCTGAATGTACACAGGATTATGCTCTATATCAGCCAGGGTATACTTTTTAGGCTGGAAATAGGGGATAATATGCTGCTTAATTACGTTTTGATAACCACTGTAGGTGGATTCATCGATGCTGCTGCGAATCAGATGGAGCCAGTAAAGTAAAAAGTCACAGAATAGGATTTCCTCTTTGGTACCGGAAATGCTTACTTCTTTATTCGCATTCGGTGTGGAAACCATAAGCTCGTTTCCCGGCTGGCCGACAGGCAGTTGCCTTTTCTCTGCTTTTTTTTCCTGTCCGGTTTTTTCACATGCAGCAGGGAGTACAAATTCCTGCCTTGCTATCTGGAGCATTTCTTCCGCTTTGCGTTTATTGCCTTTTACAGGAAGATGAGTGGAAATTGATTTTGTCCGTCGTTTACCATTGCTGTCATAATAACTTAGTATCATTTGATAAATTCCATTTTGCTTTCGTAAATGTCCTGCTACCATTTGCAGACCTCCTTTATCGGTAACAGCCATTCTGCATGAAATCATTTTAGCACATAAGGCTGATTCGTGCATTACGAAAGTACATGCAGATATGCCAAAATATGCAGCTTTGGTATCTTGTAAATCCTTCCTATCCTAAAATGCTCTATTTTATTTTCTTTCAATAGTCTGTATGCAGATTTGGTGCTGATACCCAGCATTTCGCCCATCTGTGTTACCGTTACGATGTCTGGATATTCAGTAAATAATGTCTGGTATGCTTCGTTTTTCTTCATATGTTTTCCTCAAGCAAAGTTGACAGAAGATAACATGCCTTCCATTACCGTTTCCTGTGCCCTTAAGGCCACGTTTTCCGGCTGTACTATGTACATTTAACTCAGTTGGCTGTAAAGCTGCGATAAATTCAGTCACTGGTACCCGGTATCCATAATGGAGCATGGTATTCAGTTTTCAAGGAACACTTTCCCGAAAAGTTGTATAAAAGGGAATTCAATATATAAGGATGCGTTATCGTGTTGTTTACTTGAATAAAAGTATAAAAAATATGTACAATATATAAGGGTACACAGTTGACATGGTACAATATCTTGTGCTAGGATAAATTTGTAATTGATATTTATGCAAAAACCTGTGATCAGGGGAGGGACATGCAGTGTATGTCCACAGCCGGTCTACAGGCTGCGGCTGGGCCCGAAGAGATAAGGCAGCTGCTGTAAGCGTACGCTGTTTAAGATTGTAAGTGTCAAAGAGAAGCCATATTGTGTAATGGCATCTTTTTGGCACTTTTTTTTGTTTTATTCCTGTGCATAACATAGGATTGAACAAAGGAGTTTGTGGATATCCACACGTTGTGAGGAATGGAAACCTGTAAAAGGCCCATTCCTTTTTTGTTTGCCAGAAATGCCGGAAGGCTGAACCGCATAAGCGGCTGGATAAAAGAACCTCCCGGGATCCGGGAGAGAAGGAAAGGTGGAAGAAAAATGAATGAGGCAAAGGTTTACGCAGACGGTTTCCATAAATCGTTTGTGCGGCAGGAAGACTTTCTGGAGTTCCTGCGGGGAATTGGTAAGAATTCCTCGTGGGTCAGGAAAAGGACTAAGGATTTAAGGCTGGCTGTAATGGAAAAAGGCAGCAAGATGGAGGATGCTATGAAAGCTGCCTACATAATCGGCGGAATGGAGGAAGATATTATCGACGATACCATTCAAAGTACAGGTTTGGTGCTGAAGGTAAAAGGCCTGTTTTATCCGGTAAGAGACTGCGCAGTGAATACGATTCTTAACAGGGCGGCAATATCCGGGAATGGGCTGAAGAAGGTGGAAAGAAATGTGTATGCAAGGATTATTAATGAATGCCTGAAGGTTGCAAAGGGAGAGGCCCTTCTGCGGTTATCGGAAGGAAAGGTCTCTGCGGTTTTAGGCGGGGATTGCCAGGATTACGCGGTACTTGATATGGAGCAGGTGTTTCTGCATGCGGTGCAATATCTGAACCAAAATTTCTGTGGCTGTACGTATCTGGGTGGTTTTTATGAGCACCATATGGCTTCTGCGCTTTGGGAACTCAGCGGAGAGGATAAGCTGCTGGAGGCATACCGTGAGGAGCTGATGCTTCATGACAGGAATGCGGAGGAAATGAAACCCGTAGTGCGGATAACGACTTCGGATACCGGAGAGAGCGGGGTGAATATCTATCCCATGCTTCTGTCAGGGAACAGAAACGATACGATTGCCCTTGGAAACCCGATTCGGCTGAAACATAAGGCGGGTGCCAGTATGGCTGGGTTCGATTCCAACCTGCAGCTGATATATGGAAAATATGAGGTTGCCATCAGAGGGCTGTCGGAGCTGTTGCGGATTGCTATTTTGAATCCGATCAACTGCATGATGGGGATAACCAGGCATCTTGGAATCAGCCAGAAGTGCCGGATGGAGGCCGTGGAGCTGTTTAAAGCCCAATATGGGGAGGAACCCTGTACAGCCCATGACATTTACTATGGTATTTCTGAAATCCTGTATATGATGGCCTGTGACGGTGCAGAGGGAAGCAGGATAACCAAAATGGAAGAAACAATTGCCAGAGCCTTATCTGTTGATTGGAAAGAGTTTGATATACCTGGAAATATAAAATGGTAAAAACGGAGGAGAATAGAATGAATAAAAAAGAATTTATTGAAATGGTAAAAGAAATGCTGCAGGAAAGTTTAGGGGATGAATACTCCGTAGTGGAGTATTCACACGTGAAGAATAACAAAAAGCCCTTATCCGGTCTGGCAATTCAAAGAATAGGTACTGATTTGGGTATGGTAATTTATTTGGACAAGGTATTTGATGAGTACCAGAACGGAAGGGAGGCAGATAAGATAACAGCAGACTTGTACAGGGAAATCAGGAATGCTGAAATCCCTAAAGAATTATCCGGCGATTTTATGTCTGCGCTTGTCAATAATTACGAAACAGCCAAACCAATGATTTTCTGCAAGTTAGTTAATGAAAAAGCTAACCGGGAGATGCTGAAAGAAGTCCCTTATTTTCCTTTTCTGGATTTGGCCGTAATCTTTTATATTCTGGTTTCCAAGTCAAATGAGGGAGAGATGGCAATAACAATTGATCATAAAATCATGAACCTATGGGGAATTGATTCCCAGCAGCTCTATCAGGATACAATCTATCATATGGAGACCAGCGTACCTCAGCAGCTGCAAAGTTTCAGTGATATAATGGAAGGTTTTCTGGATGAGGAAGAAAAAATTATTTTACGCGAGGTTGGAATAACTGGGAAAGGGAATTTTAAAACAACACCGGAGCTGTATTGCTTAAGAAACAGCAGTATCTTTGGTGCGTCTTCCCTTCTGTACGGGGATAGGATGGCAAAATTCGCAGAACAGGAGCAGTGTGATATGCTGATACTGCCTTCCAGTATATGCGAAGTGCTATTACTGCCTGATGATGGAAGCAGAAATTATGGAGAATTACAGGATATGGTTAAGACTATCAATCAGACGGAGGTGTCCAGAGAGGAACTGCTGTCTAACAGCATTTACAAGTATGACCGTATGGCAAAAAAGATTTCTATTGCATATCAGGGCGACGATTTATAGAAAAATCACAGAAAAGGCGGATCAGGGTATCCGTCTTTTCTTTTAAACAGGAGGAGAAAAATAAAATGAGTATATGTCTGAATTATAAACCGGAAGTGTTAGTTTCTACGGAAGGGCTGACCAATGAGCAGTGGCTGGGGTACCGCCGCCTTGGCATTGGCGGGAGTGATGCAGCAGCTGTGATGGGATTGTCCCCCTTTTGTACGATGCGGGATTTATATTATGACAAATGTGGGATACAGGCGGTTATGGAGGAAGAAGAGAGCAACTGGGTTGCAAAACAAGTAGGCCATCGTCTGGAGGATTTGGTTGCAGAAATTTTTTGTGTAAAAACAGGTCTGAAAGTGTATCCTGTCCGAAAAATGTTTAAACATCCACTCTTTCCGTTTATGCTTGCTGATGTGGATTTTTTCATAGATTTTGGCGATGGCAGGACAGGGATCCTGGAGTGCAAGACCACGAACTACAATTGTCAGAATAAGTGGGCAAATGACAGTGTGCCTGTGAATTATGAATACCAGGGCAGACACTATATGGCAGTGATGAATCTTGATGAGGTTTATTTTGCCTGTTTATATGGCAATAACGAAAATGAGTTTATTATCCGGCATATGGAGCGGGATTTGGATATGGAAGAGGATTTGATTGCCGAGGAAGCAAATTTTTGGAAGGAGTATGTACAGAAGAAGATGGAACCGCCATACATAGAAAAACCGGATTTGGTACTGGAAAGTATCCGGAGACATTATGGACCGGCGGAAAAAGATTCGGAGACTGTAAAACTCTCCCCGAAACATCTGCAGTCGGTAAATCAATATCTGAATTGGAAGGAGCAAAGGGCCGAAGCAGAAAAGGAAGTAAAACGGCTGGAGGAGGAAATGAAGAAGTCGTATCTGGATATTGTTGAAGAACTTGGCCCGAATTGCACTGGGAAAATCAGCAGCGGGAATAAAGAATATATGATTTCTTACAATCCTATGTACCGCGTTAGTATCGACAAAAAAGCCCTGGAACGGCTGAAAATTCAGCGGCCTGACATTTATGATGATTATGTAAGTGTGTCAGAAAGCAGGCGGTTTTCAGTCAAAATAAAGGAGGCGGCATAATGAGATGCAGATATGTGAGGGAAATTTACCGGAATGAGGAGAATGGCTATTGTGTTTTTATTTATCAAACTGCGGATAATAGTGTGCCGCTTGCGGCCAGGGACAACAGGGATAAAGAAGGCGGAATCCTTTTCCGGGCAGTAGGCAGCGGCCTTCCGCAGACAGATGCAATTGAGGTGGAGCTGTATGGAAAATGGTGCAAAAATAAACACGGTATGCAGCTTGCAGTGGAATCGTTTGAACAGGTTCTTCCCCAGACAATTGAAGGAATCAGAGGGTACCTTGCCTCCGGTATGATAAAAGGGATCGGAACAAGGACTGCGGAACTGATTACAGAACGGTTTGGAATACAAACCTTTAAGGTGTTAGAAAAGGAACCGGACAAGTTCCTGCAGATTAAAGGGATTACGGAGAAGAAACTGAAGGCCATTCTTTTTTCCTATCAGGAAAGCTATGCACTGCGTGATCTGGCAGCTTATTTAAAGCCATATAAGATATCGGACAGGAAAATCCGAAAAATTTATGAGGAGTTCGGCAGGGATTCTTTGGATATTGTTAAGAACAGGCCATTTGTTTTATGTGGTATTTCAGGGTTTGGTTTTCTAACAGTCGATGAGATTGCCAGGGCAAATAGGTGCAGGCTGAATGATCCGATGCGGATTGAGGGATGTATTAATTACTGCATGGATCGGATTATGAAAGAGGGACATCTGTTTCAGGAAAAGGAGCAGTTTACGGAAATGGTATACCGTCAGCTGAATGAGGGATTTTCTTCAGAGGTGGTGCAGGAACGGGAGGTTAGCACAGCTATTTACCATATGACACAGGATGGAGATTTGGTGGTGGAACAGGGGGCCATTTACCCTGTATCCAATTATCGGAACGAAAAAGAGACAGCGGAAATCATTGCGCAGATACTGCTTGAGGAAGAACAGGAAGCGGTGGAGAGCAAAGCATTGGACGGATTGATTACGGAGGCACAGAAAGAACTGGGAATTTTGCTGTCTCAAAGGCAAAGAGAAGCCGTTAAAATGGTGTTCTTAAATCTGCTCAGCATTATATCCGGAGGACCTGGAACGGGAAAAACAACGGTGGAAAAGGTACTGCTCTATGTTTATCATAAAACAGGCGGCAGGAATGCACTGCTGATGGCGCCAACCGGCCGGGCAAGCAGAAGGATGGCTGAAAGCACAGGAGACGTTTCGGCATGTACCATGCACAATGGACTTGGCCTGTTGGGGGACGATGAGGATTTTGAACCTGAGCGTATGGATTTGGAGGCAGACTTTATTATATTGGATGAACAGTCTATGGTAGATATGCGTCTGGCCGCTGCGTTTTACCGGCATATCCGTAAAGGCACCAGAATTGTTCTGGTTGGTGACGTGAACCAGCTGCCAAGTGTTGGCCCGGGGAATGTTTTCCGGGATCTGGTTTTTTGCGGTATTGTGCCGATTACCGTGCTTGATATGATATTCCGACAGGGGCAGAACAGCCGGATTGCATCTAATGCATATCTAATGCAGGAAAATAATGCAATGTTGGAGTATGGGACAGATTTTGTATTTCTGCCGGCGGCATCCGATAAGGAAGCATCTGACATTGTCCGGAAAATTTATCTGGAAGCCGCGGAACAGGAAGGTATAGAAAAGGTACAGATTCTGACGCCATACAGAAAGCGCGGAGCTGTTTCCGTAAATGCACTGAATGAGCTGCTTCGGGAGAAAATAAATCCGGAAGGGGCAGGAAAGGCACAGATGAAGGCAGGCGGAAAAATATTCCGGACAGGAGATAAGATCATACAAAACAAAAATAAGGATGGCATCAGCAACGGGGATATCGGATTTATCCGGGATATCTACCTGGATGAGGATGGGGTGGAGAAAGCAGAAATAGAATTCAGCGAGGGAAGGTCAGTGGAGTATGGAATGGAAGAAATGGAAATGATAGAACATTCCTATGCCACTACGATTCATAAAAGCCAGGGGTCTGAATACCCGATAGTTATTATCCCATGGATACCAATGTTTTATAAAATGCTGAAACGGAATATTCTTTATACCGGTATTACCAGAGCACAGGTACAGGTTTACCTTGTGGGAAATAAGAGATCAATTGTTCAGGCCGTCCATTCCCCTCAGGCGGTAAACCGCAATACCCGTTTAGGGGAAAGGGTTATAGAAAGATTCTACCATTTGAAGAATTCTATGAAGAAGAATATAGAGTATGAGCAGATTGTAATGAATCCCTGAAAGGATGGATGCCTGACTGGTAACGGTACTGTTAGTAGAAAGGCGGAAAGTATTTTAAAGAAAAGAAGTGAAAAAAGAGTACTTACTATAAAAGCAGGTATTTATAGGGAAAGGAGCGTCAAAGGATGAACGAAACAATTGGAAACCAGAATGGTATGTATGATGAAGTAAAAGAAGTTAAAGACTTAAACAGGGTAGAAGGTTTTGATCCCAGAAAGTATATGCGGATAATCCAGGAAGAAGGGGGTAAAGTTACCTATTATCTCGATGTGGCATTTCGGAAGTTATGGTTCCGTCTAAAATATCCGGAAGGAAAGGTGGTAAAAAAAATACTGAAGCTGACGGAACAAGTAGCCATTGTAGAGGCTAAAGTTTATCTGAACCGCAGTGATGCAGAGGAGAATTTCGTATCCAATGCGTTTGCCCAGAAGTATTTTTCGGCAGAGGACTCCTTAGGAAGTAAATATGTGGAGCTTGCTGAGACTGCAGCTGTCGGAAGGGCGCTTACGGATGCCGGTTTTGGGCTTCAGTTTTCGGATCGAGATGGGGAAACAGATCCCCAGGTAACAGAAGCACCGTTTGAGGCCGGGATGTTATTTCAGGAAGAAGGTTTGCCTGAAGGTAATTTTGGGAATATGGGTTCTACCGGGGATGGATTTGATGCCTCGGAATGGATGATGATGGATGCACAGAATGGCAATGATGAAACAGAAAAGAAGGCTAAACAGAACGTAACTGAAATTCGGAAGGATATGCCGGTGGAGCAGATTTACTCCTTATTAACCAGGGATAGTGCGGCGGCAGTGGTGATACCTACTAAGTATTATCATGGCATGACGCTGGGACAGCTGGCGATAGAAAAACCGCAGGCCCTGGAGTGGTATGTGACATCCTATGGAGGTCCCGATAATCTGCTGCGTGCAGCGGCCAGGTTTCTGTTGGATACTGCTTTAAAACAGGCAGGATGATTCGAACTAAGACAAGGAGAGGCAGTCCGGCTTGCCGGGCTGCAGAAAGGAGGCAAGCTGTGGCTGCGGATTTTCCTTTTACAATTAAGGATATTGCTTATCTTTTGGATCTTCGTATACGGCACAAAAATGCAGTCTGTCTGGATGTAAATTGTCCTTTCTGCGGGGAAACGAAAGGGAAGATGAATCTTAACCTGAAGAAAAATGTGTTTAAGTGTAATCGGTGCGGAGAGACCGGAGGAATGCTTGCTCTGTATGGAAAGGTATATCAGGTGGACAACCAGACTGCTTATAAAGAGATAATGGAAGCGCTGGGAGAAAACAGACAGATACCGGCATATCAGAGGAAACCAAAGGCAGAAGAGGTAAAAGAAACGGAAATTATAAATGCTCCGGTGGCGTCAGTTAATGTTAAGGATAAAACTTATACCATGCTTTTTTCTATGCTGTGTTTGTCTGATACTCACAGAAAAAATCTTCTGCAAAGGGGTTTTTCGGAGGAGCAGATGGAAGAAAACGGGTATCGGAGCACGCCTCCTTTTGGATATCGTAAATTGACAAAAAGACTGCTGGAAGCAGGCTGTACAGTAGAGGGAGTACCTGGTTTCTTTCAGGACGCAGATGGGGAGTGGACCATGCATTTCCATCCAAGGTCCTCGGGTTTTATGATACCTGTACGAAATTTAGAAGGACAGATAACAGCAGTACAGATCCGTCTGGATCGGCCGTATGAAGGCAGGAAATATATGTGGCTTTCCAGCATTAATAATCATATGGGCGCTTCCTCGGGAAGCCCTGTTCATTTGGCTGGAAGACAGGGAGATAAGATAGTATTTGTGACAGAAGGCCCTTTAAAGGGAGATATTGCTCATGCACTGTCGGGCCGTACTTTTGCTTGTGTGGCTGGTGTTAATCAGTATGCAAACCTTCCGGCTTTTTTAGAGGAGATGAAGGGGTTGGGAACGGAGTATATTTATGAAGCTTATGATATGGATAAAATGTTAAAAACAAAGTGCAGGGGGGATTATGACGAGAAATGTGTGCAGTGTCCGAATTATCATAGGAAGTGGGATAAGGTAAACATACCCTGCGATAAGAAAAAAGGGAAAAGAGAAAATATACAGCGGGGCTGCAGAAAGCTTTCGGATATATGTCATGAGCTGCATCTGCCTGGAAGAACACTTACCTGGAATCTTGACAGAGAGGGAGACTGGGCGGGAAGTTTGAAGGGAGTGGATGATTATTTACTGGATTTAAGAAATAGAGGAATTTAGCAGGGAAGATACCGGAGCGGTTTTGCCGAAAGGCTTACCGTTCCGATTTTTTTGTGGAAATTTGTTGTCTTTTACATATTCATTGCGTATAAAACATTAATAAAAAGAAAAGGAGCTGATTATATGTATCAGAATATTATTGTACCAATTGACCATGGAAACCGGAATATGAAGACCCCTCATTTTATTTATACATCCGGGATAGAGGAGAGTCAGACGAAGCCTCCGTTGGGGGAATACCTTATTTTCAAGGACAAGTATTATACGCTGACGGAAAAAAGAATTCCTTATATGAGGGATAAGACTGCGGACGACAGGTTTTTTGTACTGACACTTTTCGGAATTGGGATGGAAAGTGAGAAGCAGGGGATTTACTGCCCCGGGGAATTGCTGCAGGTGGATTTGCCCGTTGGGCTGCCGCCGAAACATTTTGGAACACTGTATAAGAGGTTTGAAGCTTATTTTAAGAGAGAAGAGGTTGTCGAATATTCTTTTCATGGAAGGGATTATTCGGTTTATTTGGAGAATGTAGCGGCATTTCCCCAAGACTATGCTGCGGCTATTACTATCTATCCTAAAATCATGAATTATGGAAAAACGATTGTGATTGATATCGGAGGGTTTACTTTGGATTATTTATTGCTTAGAGGAGGGATGCCGGATCTGGCCGTTTGTGATTCGCTGGAAAATGGGGTGATTAAGCTTTATAACCATATAATCTCACGGATTAATTCAGAGCAGGATATTCTTCTGGAAGAGATGGATATTGATAGTATTCTTAAAGGGGAAGATACTGATTATTCAGAGGATGTTATAAAAACAGCGAGAAATATGGCGGCTGTTTTTGTAAATGATTTATTGGGAACCTTGAGGGAGCGGGGGATAGATTTGAAGTCGGGATGTGTGGTATTTGTTGGTGGAGGGGCATTGCTGTTACGTAAATATCTGGAAGCTTCTGAAAAAGTGGGGGACTGTTTCTTTATTGAGGATATTAAAGCCAACGCTATGGGATATGGTATGCTGTATGACCGGGAGAAGAAGGCGGGCAGTGCGCATGGAAAAAAAGAATGAATATGTGATTACCATTGGGTTTAATAAAAAGCTGGAGGAACATCGTAAGGTGGCAGGCCTTCTGAATGGGATGGGGAGGACGAAGGCACAGTATATTGTAAATGCGGTTATTGCTTATGAAGAGGAGGGGAGGCAGAAAGTACCGTTGAATCGTAATTCGGTTGATTATGAGCAGGTTAAATATTTCATTCAGCAGGCGGTAGAAGAATATATGGAGGGTAGAGCGGTTAATGATGGTATAATGAGGACAAAGGGCAACGGAAAGAAAGCAAAAGCTATACAGCCTTCAGATGAGCAGAAGATAGAGCTAGCGGAGGAGGCCTGGAATGGTATTATGGATTCGTTAAAATCGTTTAGGCATGAATAATATTGTATTTAGGAATTAGTGAATATATATAGGTGGACATACTGCTATTTGTGCATGCGTTCCTGAATAATCTGATTCTATATTGGAAATTAGCTGCAGGTAGATGTAAGCAAAAAATCGCCTGCAGCTTTTTGGGTTATAAATTGGGAAAAGGGCGTATTTTTTCGGATATTTGTAATGGGTGGCTTTGCTTTATTCTAATACTGTGGTTTGAGCAACTATATTCTCAACAGTCTTTTAACAATTTAGGTCAAGGGAATCGTTATGATAGAAATTCTCCTAAAATGTTATTTATATTGAGAAATATGATAGAGAGAAAATTAAATATTGTAACTTAATTTATATTGAAAAGAATAATTTAATGTAGTAAACGTACATTAAAACTGTAGAAGAAACAACAATTTATTATCTTTAATTTTTAAATGTTGTCATTTTTTTATAGAAGATAATCTATAATATTGTTTTCTGAATGAGCAGAGGCCATAGTTATTCAAATCTGTAATTAGTTTCTGTAACACATTGAAATTTTAGTATAACTTTCTGGTAATCATTATTTATGATAATCATGTCGAGGAATATTCATCCGTCAGCAGACTTATTAAAAATTCCACAAATAATATATAGTTTTCCAAGAATGATAAAAATTATCTGCATCCTATATCTAAGAACTTTTTTTAATATGATGTTATTCTTAATGGATTATTTGGAATGGCATATGCCTGTTTTCAAACAGAAAACCTAAAATTAGAAGATATACAATGTTATTCGGTTCCTTTTTTAATTTGTTATGGTAGTACTATATACTGCCTTTTATTATACAATAATGTAAATAAGCGAAATATTTATCTGAAGTTTAGAAAGATAAATGTTCGCTTTTTTATTTTAGGGAGTGAAGTATTTAAAGGGAATTTTAGCCGTGGACCTCCTTTTTTCTTTGTCGCGTAAGAACAAAAAGAAAAAAGGAGGTACATATGAGAGGAGAAAAAACGCAGTCACTGCAGAACCGTTTTTCAGCATATGTGGTAGCTGCTGTTTCCAACCGAAGGGCCAGATATCTGGAAAATAAAAATCGCAACAAGCAGAGGGAATATGCTGTCTTGGAAATGCTTGACCGGACTTATACGGATTTTTCAGAAGAATTCAATAAATATATTATGGAGCAAATAATGTGTGAATCCGGAGAGATTAGCAAGTTGGAGCAGATAATAAGCCTTACTCAGGGACAAAAAATGATTTATGCATTTTCTTGTTTGAAAGAACGGGAAAAAGCATTAATTTTTGGCCGTGTCTTCGAGGAATTGGAGTTTGAAGAACTGGGAAAAAGACATGGTATTTCAGGTAAACAGGCGGAGATGGCTTATTATTATGTGATACGTAAAATCAGAAAAAGGATGGAGGAGAGAATGGATGGAATTTGAGAGATTATTAGAAGATGCTAAAAAAGGAAATTTGAATGCACAGGAAGAGATTATACGAATGTATAAGCCGCTGCTTGTTAAGAATTCAATGGAACACAATGTGTTTGATGAAGATTTGTTTCAGGAACTTTCTATTACTTTGCTGAACTGTATCATGAAGTTTAGAATATGATGGTTCTTTTCCGGAAGTGGTTAATGGAAAACGGCTGGAATAATAGCAGATCGGAGAAGGTAGTGTTGCCAGGTAAAGTTTAGATTTACTATTTAGTTATTGAAAGTGTTAAGGGACCGGAATGTTTATTTATATACGCATTCCGGTCTTCTTTATTTTTTTTAGATGAGACGGCGTAAATCCTTGTTTCGCTGGAATGTAGTTGAAGAAATGGAGAACGAACAATATAGGATAGCTATCAGGCAACTTACACTGATAATGTTGAAAGAGTGAATTAAGAGTCAAAAGTAATCTCACCATGTACTTTCTCCCATGCGGCTATGTGTTTGAGGATAAGCTGTTCAATTTCTTTGTTGGCAGAACGACCGTTATATTCGGCAATATATTTTAACTTGTCCATAGTGGTAGTTGGAATACGAAGTGCATAGTGTGGATTTTTGTGTGGTGCATTTGGCATAGTAAATACCTCCTTTGTGTTGCCACTTTGACTACATAATAGCAAAGAATTTAATAATAAAATTAACTTGACAACAAAATGGCAACCACCTATAATTAGTGGCAACAGGTGGACATCCACCAAAAGGAGAGGGGAAATGATATGCAAGAAAAAGTAAGAGAGGAACTGCATATACAGATGGATTCAAATACGGAATAACAAACCAAAGAGTGCATAAGGGAGGAAGCATTATGGGGAGAGAGAAAGTATCAATAAATTTATCAAGTAAGGCAGGCATACCTCTATTTAAGAAGTTTGCCATGTTTGATTCAGGTCTTGTTCCGCTGGAACGTACCTGCAAAGATGCGGCCTTATTTCAAAGGTGCAGGATATCATCGTTGCGTATGGACTTATTTATTGGGGAACGCTCCATGGAGCTGGGTGACATGGCGGAGAAGACGGAAGGAGGCATCCGGTATCATTGGGATAAGTCGGATAAACTCGTAAAAGTCTTAAAAGATAACAGGGTGACTCCTTATTATTCCTGGTGTTATGTTCCGCTGCCGGTTCAGCCGGAAGGCGGCAGCTTCCGCAGTATCCCTACGGACTGGGAGAAATACAGGGAGATTATGAAAAACTTTGCGGCGCATTACCGGGAGCTGGATTCGCCTCTGGGATATCAGGAAATTTATAACGAACCCATAAATCCCGGTGCCTTTTTTGACGGAACACCGGAGGATTATAACAAGCTTTATGAGTACGGTGTGACAGGGATCCGGCAGGGAGATCCGGAGGCACTGGTGGGAGGACCGGCGGAAGCCTTTGTTCTTCTGGAACAGGAATGCAGGGAGAATATAGCGGGTTTTCTGGAGTTTGCAGAGAAAAAGGGACTTCCTTTAGACTTCTTTTCCTTCCATTCCTATGGATTCCAGGAACAGGTGTATGTAAGGCGGCTCCATCTGATGCGGGAAGTACTGGCGGAGAAATCCTGTTTTAACAATGCAGAAATCCATATCAACGAGCTGAATTCAGTTCCCCCGCCGTGGCCGTATGAAAAAACAAAGCTGGAACAGCCGGCGCTTCTGCCGGAGATTCTGACTGTGATAGAAGACCTTCTGGAAGAAACAGATGTGGAACTGGTCCATTGGGCGCAGATGCTGGATTCTGGCGTGGATGCCCTGGGGCTGACGGATTACCTTGGCAGGATCCGGCCAGGGTATTATGCCTTTGAATTATATGGAAGAATGCCGGTAGAGAGGGCGGATGTACAGTGCTGTCCGGATTTGGGCTGCCTGGCTTCCGCGGATAAAGAACGTTTTGCTGCCCTGCTCTGGAATAAATCAGAGGAAGTAAAAGAAATAGAAGAATGTATTTACGGTATTCCTTCCGCCTTTGCCTGGGCGGATGTCTGCGTGATTGACAGCCAGTTCCTGAAGGGATTGGAGAAGGATCCGCAGCGCAGGCTGCAGAAGCAGTTTCGTCTGCCGGTACGGGAAGGAAGGGTGGAACTGCCCCGGTTCCTGTTGGGGATATGGGATGTTCTTTATATAGAAGGAAATGCAGAACCGGAAGGGAAAGTGACCTTAAATCCGGGTCTTGAAATCAGGCAAACCCTGCACTATTACCCGAACCGGTGGAAAAGGTGCTATGCAGAATATGATAAAGACAGCGGCTGCGTATACCTGGGAGCCAATGGCTGTGAAGGCAGGGGGACTGTGCTTTCCCTACGGATCAGAAATGCAGGGGATAGCATTAGGCTGCAGAAGGTCAGCTGTGGGGGAAAAGGAAAGCTTATTCTACGGATGGATTATTACACGGACGGCTATGTAAAGGCCGTGCAGTTTGGCGGCAAAAGGGAGGAATTTAGCAGAGGAACCAAAAGGCCTGCCGATATACTGGCAGAGGAAGCGGATGAGCTGCTGGAAATTGGACGGTATGCACCAAAAGGATGGGAAGGCGAAGGCCTGCTTTCCTTCTTTCCTGAAGGTACAGACGGCGGTTATCGGGAGTGTATCCGATTGACCGCGCCGGTATCCAGGTTGTTTGATAATCTGCTGGATTAATAAATCAAAAGGAGAGGGTTGTATGAAAAAACGAAGAGTAACATCTATTCTGGCATTGGGGTTGTCTGCAGTTTTACTGGTGTCCCAATTAGGCTGTGGCAGCGGCGTGGGGGCAGAAGAGCCTTCTGAAGAATCGAAAACAACACAGGCAGAAGAATCGCAGGAAACGGTAGAAGAAGCAGAAGTACCGATAGAAAAAGGGGATCCCTTCGGAAAATATGAGGAGCCGGTAAAGGTGACGGCCA
>NZ_QUES01000067.1:0-13835 GCF_003478085.1 Eisenbergiella sp. OF01-20
AACAGGGTAAGATTGAAAAAGAGATACGCATATATGAGTTTTTGGCTACTTGCGACAGTGACGATTTGCACAGAGTATAAAGTAACATTTAATTATTAGAGTGGGGATATATGGATACAAGGTTCAACCAGACAAAATTAAAGAAGCTCCAGATCTTCAATGGATCACAACTAAAGTATTTGGCATTTGCATCTATGCTAATAGATCATGTTAATAACGCTTTAATAACACCTTATTTAAATGGACAAGGTTTTCTATTACATTTGTCCAATCTATTTTCTATTTTGGGCAGAATTGCATTCCCGCTGTTTGTTTTTTTTCTTGTAGAGGGATTCTTCAAAACTGGCAACAGAATGAAATATCTGATTATGCTTTTAATTTTTGGTGTAATATCAGAAGTGCCTTTTGATTTGTTTACATCAAAAACTTGTTTCTCTCCATATTGGAACAATATAATGTTTACCTTAGCGCTATGCCTTATTACAATTTGGATTATTGACATTCTTAAAGATAAAATCAGCAATAAATATCCTTGGTATGCTTTATCAATCCTGATTGTAGCATTTTTTGGGTTTCTATCTATGGAGCTAAGTCTTGATTATGATTATCACGCAATAATCGTTGCCTATCTCTTTTATATATTCTATGATAAACCTCTCCTTGGTGCTGGCCTGGGATATATATCAATTATAAAAGAACTTTACTCATTTATAGGTTTTGGCATGACTCTAACCTATAATGGTGAAAGAGGCAAACAATATAAATGGTTCAACTATTTCTTTTATCCAGTACATATTCTAATCTTAGGGCTTTTGCGCATATATTTAAACATTTAGTTTATACTACCCGACCTTGACGGAGTGGAGTGTAACACTTCCCAAAGGGGAAAAAGCAATGGCTTATTCCCCTGCCACACGGCGAGTGTGGGGTTTGGGGCAAAGCCCCAAGAGGGGGCAAGGGGAGTATCCCCTGCACATGACTTTACGGAGTAAAGTATAATGTGCTATACTTTACCAAAGGTGGAAAAACTCTATTGATAAGATTAGCGGTCAAGGCGAAGCCAGAGGGGTGTGGGTTTATATACTCAACATAGCATATCAAAGAAATTGACCACGCCGATGTTTGGAATACGCCCGATAAAATGTATCCTAACAGGCCATCATTCTATTGTTTGGAAATAAGACGATGCTGATTCCGGGAGGGACTTCCGATGACAAAAGAAATTGAAATTCAAGGCTGCATTACCATTCCAAAAGACGTCTCGATGGATGAAGTTATTGATAAATTTATTGCATTCATTGAGAAAAATGAGTGGAGTTTTGGCGGTGGCTATCGCACCATTATAGATGGATACTATATGAATGCTGATGGTACAAAGGGGAAATGTGTCCTTGATGAGTGAGCAGGCTTAACTTGCACTATGAACGAGACGTATTTGAGCAGTATATATTTGTGAAGCGGGAGGTGCGTTAATGAAGACCGTTGACATACATGGCATGACCAATATGGAGCTTGTTCAGGGAGGAACCGACGAATGGTACTGGGCAACGGACTATATTCACGGCGATCTCTATGAAGCGGAAGAACTATTCCGGCAGAGACACCATGTGCGGAGTAACCGCTTGTATCTTATCCACTATCCGGACGGTACAGTGTATGAGCCTGTGCCGCCTGTGGACGGTCAATATCTTGGCTATCCCGTGTATGATGAAGGCGCTATTGTGCTGCTGGTAGTGAATTTCGCAGAAAGTATGATATATATTCTTCGGTTCATACATCAACAAGAGAAAACGCAGGAAGTGGCAAGGTTGCCTCTGTCCACAGTGAAAGACTGCTATAATCTCATCCTTCATACCTCTCCATTATCGCTGACACGGCAGCCAAATGACGGGACATTTGAGATGATTTGGCCTGAGAAAATAAGCTTTGCGATAAATGATAGGGAATCTTTTAACTTTCGGGAGGGGGATGACCTTTATTTCAATATTTGGTACGAAGACCCGGACTATCGGGAGGAGACGCTGGTGCGTTCTCTGCGAGACGGAGCGATTTTGGAGAGACTTCCGGGTGATATTCGTATTATGCCAAACGGGGAACGGTGGCTTATCAAATAGCTTTGTCATCTAACTTCCAGTTTTACGAACTAATTGTATCAAAATAAAGTCGTTTAAAGCTGCCGATTAGCACACAACAGCTTTTGGGGATGATGGTTGCGTTTGTGGTTTACCAGCGATAAACTGTCAACGTATTGATTTCACTTTAACTGCTGACGCAAACGCAAAGAGCACCTCTATACTCAATTGAGTGCAGAGGTGCTCTTGTTATTTATCATATTCGAAAAGCTAATGCAGAGCTTTTGTCGGGCATACCTTGGTATTAGTACGCATTTTCTTCAAAGTAGGTGTAGATTTTTTCCGAAACATAGCTTACCAGATAAGCGATAAAAGGAAAAACAATGAAGCCTACTGCCTTTGTAAATTCTCCAATTTCTCCAAATGGGACGCCGCTTTTGAAAGCACAAAAAGACTGATACAGATAGTAAACTCCTGCAATCAGTCCGAAAGAAGAAATGTAACCAATTCCTTTTGCGACATAGGAAACCGCATGAAACGCAATGGAAAGTGGCGTGTAAATAATCGTCCTCAATTCACTGAAAACAGAACCGAAAAACTTATATCTTTTTTCTGACTTTTCAATTCGTTTTTCTGACCTTGCGTATTCTTCATCTGTCATAACAGTGCCAAAACCCAACTCTGCAAATTTCTTGCCAATCTCCCTTGCACTCTGTTCTTCTCTATTTTCATTATAGTTGTAATCTTTCATAATGAATCACCTCGCAAGAATAGAATTTTCAGCCATGAGCAAAACGCAGGTTTTGCAACATTGATACCACCATATGCCGCTGTATCGAGCTTGATAGTGCTATATGTTGTATGTCGTTATGAGTAAATCGGAGTTTTGCTCATGGCTGTAGAATTTTTTATGTATTACGCTCGTCCGTAGAATTTGTTTGTGTTACACTGCTTTTTTGAATTTGTGATATTGTTCGTATTGTCTTAACATCCCGAACCACACAGAGAACTGTCAGAACAATTATGATAAATACAAATCCATCTTCGCTCAGCCAAGGAATAGAAGCAATAATTCCATCTATTTTAAAACTTACAAACAACGCTATCGCTACCGTTATTATAAATGCAAGGAGATACCTCTTTGATACATCTAATATAAATCCATAAAGCGATAAGCTTATATAGGCTAAAGAGGCAAGTCCAAGACCGGCACCTATTATTTCTAATGAAAAAATCGCCCCTCCTTTTTGGAACTGGCTATATACGTACCAAGCAAAGATTCCTAAAAAAATTATCATTTTTAAGATTTTTGTTGTAATTCTGCTCATATATACCTCCGCAAATTCAATTTTCTGTTTCTGGCGGTGTAATCTTAAATCAAAAATCTTCCCCTGTAATAAAACGCAGAATCAGATTATTGATTACTTTATTCTCTTTAATGCTTTCTTCGACTTGTTCAAGCCACAGTTCTTCGTTTTCTTTATCAAACGCTTCCAGTTCGGCACGCTGTTCCGGCGATAAGCCCTTGTATCGTTGCTCAAAATATTCTGCACGTTCTTCCGGGGTTTCCTCCGGGTCTGTGAATCCTGTGATATCTGTAGGGAATGTATCCGGCACCAACTTTCCCTGTCTTGTCAGCCAAGCTAAGGCATCAATAAATCCCATCATGTATGTAAGACGTTCTTTTGACGTTAGGTAGAAGTTCTCCGTCTTTAGGTACTTTGTACGGGGAGACTGTCCAAACGCCTTGAAAAGCCCCTTATCGCTTTCTAAGAGTATTCTAAGGCCGTCATGGTACTGCTCATAGTTATCAAGCACCATACTTTTCAGCGTATATAATTCGTCCGAGTTCATTTCAATCCCTCCAATATAATTTATAACATAAATTATAACATATAAATCACATCTATGGAAACATAAAATCTAACATAGAGGTGATTTAGCATGAAAGAGGAAAAATTGATAATTCATCCGAAACGTCCCAAGGGGGATGACGGTTATAAGACCTTTTCTGTTCGTATCAGAGAGGACGTTGTGCAGCGCATTGATGAAATATCGGCTCAGACAGGGCGCAGCCGAAATGAACTGATTGGTATACTGTTGGAGTTTTCGTTAGACCGCTGCTCCATCGAACCCAAATAACAAAAAATCACAGGCAGCTCCTTTGCGTAGTGCAATAGGAATCGCCTGTGATTTTCTTATTTTCCGTATCGTTTGATATCCACCTGTGACAGCGTGTGGACGGTGGCTTTAAGCGTTCTCAAATGCTCCCGAGCTGTTTTATAGTCCTTATGAGCAATGCAATCCTCAATCAGTTCTACATTGTCATTCACAATCATATCAAACTGCTCTAACGAGGATTTCAACCCCAGAATGCGTTCAAAGTCTGTATAACGGGATTCCACTTTTTCTGCCGGAGGTTCGTTTTCTTCGCACTGTAAAGGGAATGTGTCCGTCCATTCTTGCAGTTCGGCTTGTGTGATATCCCCGTTCTCCCATTTGCGCCTTTCGTTGTACCATGCTTGTAACGCTTGAAGAATTGTCTCATCCTTTGTCTGGATAGCGTATTTAGGCTCTTGCGGAAGTTCGATTGGCACAAGGTCATATTTCTCGGACAGTTCAAACAAAATGTGTATGGCATCGTTATAGCTGTCGATCTGGCGGTCAATGAGTGTTTCTACTGGCACACCGAGCCTTTGGGCAATCAGTTCTAATTTATCTCGGGACGCTTGTCTATATCCAATTTCATAATTCCTTATAGCGGCTTCATTTACCCCTAAAGCGTTTGCCAATTCAACAACAGTTGTATCTTTCTGCGAACGGATTCTTCGAATTTTTGTTCCTGTTCCCAGATACCTTCCAGACTTTTTATCGCTTCGAAATTTATCCCACAAACCCATTTGTTTTCCTCCCAACTGTGTTGCCCCAACAATACACTTCAGATAATACCATCGTTTGAGCCGGAAATCAAGATTAACCATTCGCATTCGAATGAAAAACGCTATTAACGTAACTATTTTGCTTCAACCGTATTGACAACGGCACTACTCAGGAGTAATATAAGAATATAACACAATATAACATTAACGTTATACTGTGTTGCAAAGCCGCATTAACCAGTAATAACAAAGGAGATGAATACTATGGCAGGAGTAACCCAGTCTATCATGGAGTGTCGCAACTACTCTGTGCAGGACATTATGAACATCTATGGTGTCGGAGAGGAAAGTGTCCGCAACTTTATCAAAAAGCATCAGAAAAACAATGATTTTCGTGTATTCATGGTGGGGAAATATCTTCGTATCGACAAGAACAGTTTTGAAGATTGGTATAACAATCATCCGAACGAGTTCTAACGGATGTTATGGGCAGAAAACCTAAGAAGAAAGACATAGCTGAGTATTTGTGGCATAGCGAACCCACCAAGATTAACGCTACCAATGACAACTGGCGCATCCGCTATGGGTATCTTGATTCCGAAGGCAAGGAACACCAGACCACCGAGACTGTGAACAACGAACGTGCGAAGAATCAGTTCTTATCCTATCTTCTGCTCCGAGAAAAGGAGCATAAGGCTGCCAAGGGCACAACAGTAGCTTCAAAAGTTGATAAAACGGAGATAGAAACCGTTGAACAACTCTTGTACGCCTATGCCGAACATACTAAGTATTTACATACCATCGGAGACAGATATGGATGGGACGAGGGCACTTACAGAGCGAATATCGGTAAGATTCGTAATTACATTGTTCCCGTGTTTGGTTCATTCCCTATATGGAAAATAACCCGTGTCGATATGAGACAGGGCTTCAAGGATATGCTTCAATTACCGCAAGCCAACGGGAATCATAAGGCAAATGGGGCAAGGGTATCACAGCGTACTGTTTATGATTGCAAGAAAATCATCAGCCGAGCATTTAAGTACGCTACGGATGATTTGGAGCTTATCACAGAAAACCCCATGTTGGGTGTGACTGTAAAGCAGCCGAAGTCAAGCAGGCGTGAGGTGTGGACAGAAGAACAGTTTAATTTTGCGTATGATAACTGTTCCGATCCACAGCTCAAGCTTCTAATCAGCCTTATGGTGGCATTGAGCAGCCGTATTGGAGAATGTCTTGCCTTAACATGGTCTGATGTATACGATAACGAGGACAAGCATGAACCGTCCTATATTCGTAACTACAAGGAGTTGACTTACCGCACTGAGAAATTTATTAAAGAAACAAATGGTCGGGGGATTCTCAAAGTATTCGACCAAGTTCGTAGCACTCGACCGGATGCAAAAAGACGTGCGGTCTTTCATGTTACCAAGACGGAAAAGGAAATCGAAGCAAAGACGGACAGAATCTATATAGCGCCGGAAGTCATTTTCATGCTCCGTGATTACAGGCTTGTTCAGAATCAGCATAAGCAGCTTGCAGGAGACAGCTACATTGATGATGATTTGATATTTGCTCACGAGGATGGTACGCATATCAGTTCACAATACGCCGATGATATGTTCCGTTCACTCTATGAGCCTTTAGGACTTCCAAAAGTAGACCTGTATAGCCTAAGGCATTTCTCAATCACAAAAAAACTTGATTATAACAAGCATGACTATGTGAGCTTGGCTAAGGATACCGCCCATCGTCAGTTGAGCACGATACAGGACTATTACGAAACGCCGGAGGACAGCGTAAGAATTGATACAGCGAAAGCGATTGGAAAGTTTCTTAGTCGCTCCGGCAAATCGGATTCTGAATCCAAAGCGACAATCTCTCTGGCAGATGAAGATTTTGCAAAAAAGCTTGAGGAAGTGGCTTCTGATTCAGCCGGAAAACAGATGCTTGAGTTTGCTATCGCCATGTACGAGAAGAACAATTCGGGCAATTAAAGGTCATCCGACACCAACCGTATTTAACGCCGTTAATCACCTAAATATTTAGCTACTGTACAAAACCACTGAATTTACTGTATAATATAAGCGATACGAAACACCCGAACCATGATTCCCTTGCAGCAATAAAAGAGAAAAACCTCTCCAAGCGAAGCTTGATTATTTTTTCTTTTACTGCTCAATAAAAAAGCCGAAAACCCTTGAAAACAAAGGCTTTCGGCGTTATTATCTGGCGCGCCAAAAGGGATTCGAACCCCCGGCCTTCCCCTTAGGAGGGGGACGCTCTATCCAGCTGAGCTATTGGCGCGTATATCAAATGAAATTGTAAATAGTGAGGATTGAACAACCGCTTAGGAGGCGAACGCTCTATCCTGCTGAGCTACAGAGACTTATATTAAATTGAGACTGGCAACGATCACTTTTCCCCGTAAGGCAGCTGGTAGAGCACAACCTTAGGAGGGGGCTGTTATATCCATTTAACTAAGGAAACACAACTAATATAATACAATATTTTTACGAAAATGTCTACCCGTTTTATATAATAAATTATCGTATTTTTATAGTTGTTATAAAAATCACCAATAGCTGCGTATAAAGCCAGCTATCGGTGACCGATCCGGACTACTCCTGATCCGGATAATTTACAGCCCCCTGCAGCCATACCACACCCTTAAACCGTCTCCCGATTTTTGGTTCTCCATACAAATCCTTTACATTAATGCACACGTCAAAGGAAAGTTCATTACAGTTGAGCGTCATCAGACAAAGTTCTTCTTCTGTCAGTTTATTCCTGGTTACATGGCATTCAGAAATCTCACCCAGAACAGAATATTGATCACACTCCACTCCATAGGGCATAAAATAGGTATCAACCAGGCTGAATACATCTTCTTTCTGGATCCTTCGGGAAATCGTTGTATAAGTATCCATGTCCTCCAGGGTAAGACTTTCGATGGCATCCTCGTCCCCCCGCCTTGCCGCTTCAATGAGTTGGTTCCGGGTCATTGTGGACTGCTGGATTTTCTTCTTCTGATTTTCACTTTTGATTATCGGCATCATGATGGATCCCTGACTGGCCAATGCCGACAAAGTCAGGCTGGTACCTCGTACGGGAAGCTTATCTGTATTCCGGTACTTGATGTAAGGAATCATATTCTGCAGGTAAAAAATTAAAGTAACGCCAACCTTGATATCGTCACAGACACCGGCATAGGATTCCTTTGCCGCATGGCGCTCTACACTTACATCTTCCATGGAACTGACTCCGGTACCACGCAGATAAGGATAAAAATAATAAAAGGTAAAAGTATCATTTTCATCAAACTCCCCACAAACCGCGATACCCATATTTTCTGCGAAATCCTTGCAAAACTCTACCAAAACCGTATCTTCTTTTCCATCAAGGGTGGTATAATTTCTGCTATCCGCATTCATTATCACATCCTTAATCAATTCCTGGATCTTCCTGGTAGATGTATATTCACTGAATCCTACAGACTTTAAAAATTTATGCAAGAATCTCACCTCGCTTTTCATATCTGTGCGGTTCCATGTTATCTGATCTCAGTCATACCGCCCATATAAGGCTGAAGCACTTCGGGGATTTTCACGGAACCGTCTGCCTGAAGGTTGTTCTCCAGGAATGCAATCAGCATTCTGGGTGGAGCAACTACTGTATTATTTAGTGTATGCGCGAAGTATTTCCCATTTTCCCCATTTACACGGATTTTTAATCTTCTTGCCTGCGCATCCCCTAAATTGGAACAGCTTCCCACTTCAAAATACTTCTTCTGTCTGGGGGACCATGCTTCCACATCATAGGATTTAACCTTCAGATCGGCTAAGTCGCCGGAGCAGCATTCTATTGTTCTTACAGGAATATCCATGGAACGGAATAAATCTACTGTATTCTGCCAAAGCTTTTCAAACCAGACGGGAGATTCTTCCGGTTTACATACTACAATCATTTCCTGTTTTTCAAACTGGTGGATCCTATATACGCCTCTCTCTTCCAGGCCGTGTGCACCTTTTTCCTTACGGAAACAAGGGGAATAGCTGGTGAGTGTCTTGGGAAGTTCCTCTTCCGGCACAATGGTATCTATAAATTTACCGATCATGGAATGCTCACTGGTACCGATAAGATATAAATCTTCTCCTTCGATTTTATACATCATAGCATCCATTTCTGCAAAGCTCATAACACCCGTAACCACATTGCTTCGGATCATAAACGGAGGAACGCAATAAGTAAACCCTCTGTTGATCATAAAATCCCTTGCATAGGAAATTACTGCAGAATGCAGTCTGGCAATATCCCCCATTAAATAATAAAAGCCGTTGCCTGCAACCTTTCTTGCGCTGTCTAAATCGATCCCGTTAAACCGTTCCATAATCTCCGTATGGTAAGGAATCTCAAAATCAGGAACTACCGGGTCACCATACTTTGTTATTTCTACGTTTTCGGTATCATCTTTTCCAATAGGCACCGTCGGATCTATAATGTTGGGAATAAGCATCATAATTTTTGTGATCTTTTCCTGCAGCATGTCTTCTTTCTCTTCTAACTCAGCCAGTCTTTTGGCTCCGGCAGCAACTTCTGCTTTTTTAGCCTCTGCTTCTTCTTTCTTGCCGGCTTTCATTAATCCGCCGATTTCCTTGGAAATCTTATTCCGGCTTGCACGCAGATCATCCGCTTCCTGCTGTGTCTGCCGGCTTTCTTTATCTAATTCGATTACCTCGTCCACCAGTGCTATTTTGGAATCCTGAAATTTCTTTTTCATGTTTTCTTTCACTGCTTCAGGATTCTCTCTTAAAAATTTAATGTCAATCATAATAAGGCTCCTCTCCTCATATAAAATTAATATCCGATTGCTTTATCCAATGCTTCTTTTTCTTCTGCTCCCAGGGTAATAGCACATTCCCCTTTTTTCACTTCTTTTGTATATGTATAGCATCCTTCACTGCTTTGAACGGAATTCAAAATAAAACCATCATCTTTTTCATTCAATAGGGCGATACAAAAACTGAGCTGTCCTCCCATCTGGCTGAAGGCGTCATACTTTACAATGCCCATTTTTTGATAACAATACTCTAATCTTTTCTGAATATCCCTGATATCCTTACGGTTTTTATCCGATTCTTTTTTTATAAAGTCATTATCTTTGTATAAACCCTCTATCTCTTCTTCCAGACTCTTTGCCTCTTTTCCTTTCATAAACTTAGCAAGTTTTTTCTGCTGCTTGTTTAACCTGCTGAATTGTATGATTACCAGAATAAGAAGTATCAGAATCATAACTAACATACCTATTAGCACATACGCTATATCCAGTCCGCCTAATCCTATGCTCTCCAGTAAACCACTTGACATTGAACTCTCCTTTATCTTATGTTGAAATACATTAGCTCTTCATTATGTGTTCCATCAGCCTGTCCAGATCTTCATGATTATAAAATTCTATCTGGATTCTACCGGCTCCATTTTCTTTGGAGGATATAAAAACCTTTGTTCCCAATGATTCTTTCAGTTTTTCCTCTATATTCTGATAGATAACCTCCAGCGATTTATTTTCTTCTTTTTTTGGTTTCTCCGGTTTGTGAAGATTTTTTACCAGCTTTTCCACTTCACGTACGCTCATTTTCTCATCAAAAACCTTTTGTGCGATCATGTACTGCTCTTCCGGATCTTCTATAGAAAGAAGAGCCCTGGCATGTCCTGTACTGATCATTTCATTCACTACCATCTGCTGGACTTCATCGCACAGCTTTAACAGACGCATGGAATTCGTAACAGCAGTTCTGCTCTTTGATACTCTTTCTGCCACTTCATCCTGCTTCAAATTAAATTCATTCAGTAGCCTTTTGTATGCCTGTGCTTCTTCTATGGGATTCAAATCTTCCCTCTGAATATTTTCAATCAGGGAAATTTCTACAATTTCCTGATTGGAAAGCTTCTTTATTATTACAGGGATTTCTTTTAACCCTGCTATTTTAGCAGCCCGCCATCTTCTTTCACCGGCAATGATTTCATAATAGCCTTCCCTGTCCTGTACCAGAATAGGCTGCAATAAACCAAACTGCTTAATCGACTCGGCCAACTCCATCAGGGCATCTTCATCAAAATTTTTTCTTGGTTGATCCCTGTTAGGTTCTACCATCGTTATTTTTACCATGGTTTCCGGATTTTTATTTTCTGCTCCGTTTCCTTTATCTGTTTTTCCTTTTGATTCTCCAATTGCATTTGGAATTAAAGAATCCAGGCCTTTCCCCAATCCTCTAGCCGCCATTTATTAAATATCCTTTCTCTTAATTACTTCGTTTGCCAATGCCATATAGCTTTCCGCACCTGCTGATTTGGGATCATACATGGTAATTGGAAGGCCATAACTGGGTGCTTCCGCCAGCCTTATGTTCCGGGGTATAACAGTCTTATATATTTTCTGGTTTAAATTTTTCTTAACATTATCCACTACCTGCATGGACAGATTCGTTCTGGAATCATACATGGTGAACAGAATTCCCTCTATCTGAAGCTGAGGATTCAGCCTTTCTCTTACCAGATTAACCGTATGGATTAATTGGCTCAATCCTTCCAGTGCATAGTATTCACATTGTATGGGAACTAATACGGTATTCGCAGTCGTCATTGCATTTACAGTTAACATATTTAAAGATGGCGGGCAGTCTATAACTATAAAATCATATTGATCCTTTATCCAGTCCACTTCATTTTTTAATATGTACTCTTTTTTATCTACCCCTATTAATTCTATCTCTGCTGCTGCTAAATTTACATTAGAAGGCAATACCGTTACATTAGGCACTACCTCTTTTATAAGACAATCCTGAATACTACACTCTCCCAGCATTAATTCATAAATCGTATTTTCCAGTTCGTTCTTATCAATATTAAATCCACTGGTTGTATTTCCCTGGGGATCCGTATCTATAACCAGGACTCTTTTCCCTTTTGCAGCCAGCGCAGCTGAAAGATTAACTGCAGTGGTTGTTTTACCTACACCGCCCTTCTGATTTGCAATTGCGATAATTCTTCCCATTAAATATTTCCTTTCGTTTGCGATTCTACAAACATGATAGAGTCATTCTTCACCAACACAATTCCACCCTATAAAGTACTTATCGATTATATCACTTTTTTTGTTTATATTCTATAAGGAAATACTAGAATTTAAATATTCTTTTTTTATTTTTATTGTATGACATGCTATTATATGTTTCACGTGAAACATATAATAGTTTGCTCATCGGAATGTCCGGCCTGATGGACTGGCAAATATCCTTTTGCTGTCCCGGGGACAGCGCTCTGTCAGCGGGCGGAAAACCACTTTTCTCCTGTACAGTTTGAGTTTTTTATATATAATTCAACAATCGTTCAAACTTACTTGAATTATTATAATAAATTTATTAACAAAGAAACAAAATCGCTACTGTACACTCAATACTGTACATTTCCTGTACAGTACGTGAGCTATTAATTGAAGCGTGTATAAATTTTATCACCTCAGACGAGTCTAAATAGATTTATGCATGTTGCTGATCACGGAAATAATAGTAACATAAAATCAATTTGAATACGATCTAAACACATGATTTTCTTGTAAGAAAAGGATGGATGGTTTATAATATGTAAATACAGGAGGTATATATAACTATGAACAAAAAACTGGGAACTGCAATCTTTTTAACTGGTATGACTACTCTTACTATCCATATAATAAATAGACTTCAATTTTCTTTTAGTACAGTTAAAAACATTCTCAGCTGTCCAAATAATAAATATTATGAATGGCGGTTTGGGAAAATTAGATATATTAAAAAAGGAAGCGGCACACCGGTTTTATTGCTGCATGACTTAACTCCGGGTAGTTCAAGCTTTGAATTTTCTTTATTAATAGATTCTTTAGCCGAAAAACACGAGGTATATGCTATAGATTTTCTAGGTTATGGTTTGTCTGATAAACCAAATATAACCTATACAAATTATTTATATGTGCAGTCCGTTATTGATTTTATTAAAACTATAATAGGCAGGAAAACAAGTATTCTTGCCACCGGAGATGCAGCCCCCGTTGGAATTATGGCTTGCCATAATGATGGAGAGGTTATTGATAAGGTAGTACTTATCAATCCCCAAAGTATCAATAAATTGAATCAGATACCAAATAAACAGACGAAGCTTCTTAAGTTTTTAATTGATACTCCTATTTTAGGAACCCTGCTTTATAATCTGCAAACTACGAAAGAGTCTTATAAGAAGATATTTCTTGAAGAATACTTCAATGAACCTTTCCATATTAAAGATGAAGTTTTATTTAGTTATGTAGAGTCATCTCATCTACCGGATTATAATGCCAAATTTTCGTTTGCCAGCTTTACCGGAAGGTATATGAACGCGAATATCATTCATGCATTAAAAGAAATCGATCATAGTATTTATATTCTATATGGAGATAATAAAAAGGATATTCAAACAATTGTAGATAATTATATTTATTTCAACCAATCTATTGAAGCATTTCCGATTAAAGATACAAAACATCTATGCCATTTGGAAGCACCTGCTAAAGTTATGGAACAAATTAATATACTATTATAAAATCTTAGAACATAAAATTTAAACTCAAAAAAGGTCCCTGAAATAGTCAATAGCCCGCAGCAGACTGCGGGCTATCTGATTTTTAAAGCGAAAGCCAAACAAATATAAATATGAAATATCCATTTGGCTTATTGCTTGCTTCCATCGTTGGATTTTTTATATAACTTTCTATATGTTTCACGTGAAACATATAAATATATCTTACTTACTCAAACTTTGCAGGAGCAAAATGTCCTTCCGCCCGCTGGCAGAGCAGTGTCCCCGGGACGGA
>NZ_QUES01000068.1:0-10520 GCF_003478085.1 Eisenbergiella sp. OF01-20
AGGACGCACAGGGAAGCAGGGGCAGGTGACGCCGGTCTTTTTTATCTACGCCCCCGGATGTCCGCATGTCAATTTGTACTTGCTTTTGCAGGAACAATATGGTATATTATTAACGTTGCGAAAATGAGATGGTCCTCTGTTACAGGAAATGTATTAAGAACATCCGATAAATCAGGAGGAAGAGCAATGAATGATATTATTAAAGCAATTGAAGCAGAACAGCTGAGAGCGGAAGTTCCCGAGTTCAATGTAGGTGATACCGTAAGAGTTTATGGTAAAATCAAAGAAGGAAACCGTGAAAGAGTTCAGGTATTCGAAGGCGTTGTCCTGAAGAAGCAGGGCGGCAGCAACAGGGCTACCTTTACTGTAAGAAAAGCTTCTAACGGCATCGGCGTTGAAAAGACATGGCCGCTGCATTCTCCCAATGTAGAGAAGGTTGAAGTGGTAAGAAAAGGTAAAGTAAGAAGAGCCAAGCTGAATTATTTAAGAGACAGAGTAGGTAAGAAGGCTAAGGTTAAAGAACTGGTAAAATAATCGGATACGGTATGAGGGGCAGCCGCTGTGGTGGTTGTCCCTTTTTGCTTAATTATAGGAACCTCCGGCCCGGCAGGGACAGGTGACTCCAGTCTTTTTTATCTGCACCCCAGGGAAGTTGTCCGCTTGCCAGTTTTGTGTATTTCGTGATAAAATGAATCAGTCGTCTGGTACACAGGAATTTTAACTGCAGAATGTGGGAAATTACAAATGAGAAGGTCAAAGGGATTAAGCTTTTACAGAAGAAGGAAAAAAATAAGCACAGCCATACTTCATGAGATCCTCAGCTACGTGCTGGGTATTGCAATCGCTGCTTTTCTGGCATTTGTTATTGTTTATTTCGTGGGAATACGGACCAGCGTTATCGGGGTCTCTATGGAGCCTGCCCTTTACAACGGACAGGAAATCCTGATCAACCGGTTTATCTATAAGCTGTCTAACCCGAAGGCAGGGGATGTGGTGGTATTCCTGCCTAACGGAAACCAGAATACGCATTACTATGTAAAGCGTGTGGTGGCCGTCCCCGGGGAAACCGTTCAGATAATTGAAGGGATCCTGTACGTGAACAGGAAGGCGGTGGGAGATGATATGTATGATCTCATAGCGGATGCGGGAATTGCGGAGCATGAAATAAAGCTGGGAAATGATGAATATTTTGTTATGGGCGATAACTGCAACAGCAGCGAGGACAGCCGGTCAGGAAACATAGGAGCGGTTGCCAGGGATGATATCGTGGGGAAAGCCTGGTTTAAGATGAGTGAGGGAAGCAGTACTATGGGTCCCATAAAATAAAGCGCGGCTTAAGGCCGCATGCCTGCCGGTGCGGGCAGATAGGAGTGTAACATGAATTACCAATGGTATCCTGGGCATATGACGAAAGCAAGACGTGCTATGCAGGAAGATATCAAACTGATCGATCTGATTATAGAGCTGGTGGATGCCCGGATTCCCCAAAGCAGCAGAAACCCGGATATCGATGATCTGGGGAAGAACAAAGCCAGGCTGGTTCTACTGAACAAATCCGACTTGGCGGATCCGGTATGCAACCGCGCATGGACGGCCTGGTTTCAGGAGCAGGGAATCAAGGCGCTGGAAATCAATGCACAAAGCGGTCAGGGTATGAAAGCTATCCAGGGAGCCGTGCAGGAGGTGTGCAGGGAGAAGATAGAACGGGACAGGAGACGGGGGATACTGAACCGTCCGGTACGTGCGATGGTTGCCGGAATTCCCAATGTGGGGAAGTCTACCTTTATTAATTCTTTTGCCGGGAAGGCGTGTACGAAAACGGGCAATAAGCCCGGTGTAACCAAAGGAAAACAGTGGATCAGGCTGAATAAGGGACTGGAGCTTCTGGATACTCCCGGAATTCTCTGGCCGAAATTTGAAGACCAGTGCGTTGGCATGAAACTGGCATTTATAGGCTCCATGAACGATGAAATCATCATTATGGATGAACTGGCCATCGACCTGATAACCTTTCTGCAGGAATGGTATGCTTCTCTTCTGAAAGGCAGATACGGTCTTGCCGGAGGGGAAACGCCGGTACAGGTGCTGGAGGCGGTAGCTGAAAGGCGCAAGTGTTACAAAAAGGGCGGCGAACCGGATCTTAGCAGAGCGGCCCAGTTGGTAACCGATGATTTCAGAAGCGGCAGATTAGGGAGGATTTCCCTGGAAAGGCCGTAATCAAACAGATTGGAGCATAATGAAATGAAACATGTGGTGAAGGAAATTATCAGTACAATACTTTACATCCTGGTGGTGCTGCTGGGTACCTACCTGCTGATTACCTTTGTGGGGCAGAGGACTTCCGTGAGCGGCAGTTCCATGGAACCTACCTTAAGCAATAATGATCAATTGATACTGGATAAAATATCCTACCGCTTTTCAGAACCGCAGCGATTTGATATTATCGTTTTTCCCTTCCAATATGCGGAGAATACTTTTTATGTGAAGCGTATTATCGGGCTTCCGGGAGAAACGGTGCAGATTGATTTACAGGGTAATATTTATATTAACGGCACGATACTGGAAGAGGATTACGGAAAAGAAACCATTCATTTTGCAGGATTGGCAACGGAACCGATAACCCTGGGGGATGATGAGTATTTTGTTATGGGGGATAACCGGAACAACAGCTCGGACAGCAGGGATCCAAGTGTGGGAAATATCCGCCGCCACAATATTATCGGAAAGGCATGGGTCCGGATTTGGCCGCTGAACAAATTCGGCGTGCTGAAGCATCAATAACCAAAAAGCAGGTGTGGAAAATGAAAATACAGGAGATAAAAGAGCAATTCAAAAACTGCCCCACAGACCTACTGCCGCAGCTTATAGAAACCTATGGACATGATGAACGAAGCGGTATCAGGGCAGAAATAGCGAGGGCAGTAAAGCGCCTGGAAGCTGTGGAAAAAGAAAAAGAACGTATGTTCACAATGCTCCGTTTTGAAAGAGAATATGCATATGCGGGATATCTATGCGGCATAGATGAGGTGGGAAGAGGCCCGCTGGCAGGTCCTGTGGTGGCAGGAGCGGTCATTCTGCCAAAGGACTGCAGTATCCTTTATCTGAATGATTCCAAGCAGCTGAGCGCCCAAAAAAGGGAAGCGCTTTATGAGGTTATAATGAAAGAAGCGGTGGCGGCAGGAATTGGCTGTGCTTCGCCGGAAAGAATCGACGAAATCAATATTCTGCAGGCGACCTATGAAGCGATGAGGGAGGCCGTCGGCCGCCTGTCTGTACAGCCGGATCTCCTTCTCAATGATGCGGTTACCATCCCCGGAATCAGGTGCCGCCAGGTGCCTATTATCAAAGGAGATGCCAAAAGTGCATCCATAGCTGCCGCAAGCATTATTGCCAAGGTGACAAGGGACAGGATGATGGTGCAGTATGACAGCATTTTTCCCGGGTATGGGTTTGAAGCCAATAAAGGATATGGTTCGGCAGCTCATATTGATGCTTTGAAGAGACTGGGGCCTACTCCTATCCACAGAAGAAGTTTTATTAAAAATTTTATGGAAAGTGCCGATGAATAAAAGAGAGTTAGGGGAAGCCTATGAAGAGGCCGTCTGCCTGTATCTCCGGAAAAAAGGGATACGAATAACCGAAAGAAATTTCCGGTGCCGTCAGGGAGAAGTGGATCTGATTGGCCGGGATGGGGATTTTCTTGTTTTTTTTGAAGTTAAATACAGAAAAAACAAGACGCTGGGTTATCCGGAAGAAGCGGTTGGATACGCAAAACAAAAGAAAATATGCAAGGTGGCGGATTATTATCTTTACCAAAAAAGACTGGGGGGAAGCATTCCGGTACGGTTTGACGTGGTTGCAATATGTGGAGAAAGCGTAAACTGGTATCAGAATGCTTTTGACTATATAGGAGGCTGCTGACCGGACAATGCAGTCAGGTCTGTGTGTTGTCCGAACCGTTATGCTGACAGAAAGGAAAGGATTGCATGGAAAAGTTAACGGAGATTAAGCGAAAAGATCCTGCCCGGCCGGTTATGCGACAGAGGGCGATAAACGGAGCACAATACCTGACTTTCCCGGCTATAGAAAAAACAGGGGTGGTAAGACATCTGATGAGTACCAGGCTGGGAGGCGTCAGCGAGGGCGATCTATGGTCCATGAATGTAAGCTTCAGCCGTGGGGATAAACCAGAAAATGTAAATGAAAATTTTTGCCGGATAGCCGGGGCGCTTGGATGCAGTACCGGGGATTTTGTTTTTTCCGACCAGACGCATACCACGAATATCCGCCATGTGACAGCCGCGGATAAAGGAAAAGGGATTCTTCGGCCCAGAGATTATGCCGATGTGGACGGATTGATTACGGAGGAACCAGGTATTGTTCTATCCACCTTCTATGCCGATTGTGTTCCGCTGCTGTTTGTGGATCCGGTAAAGAAGGCCATCGGATTATCGCATTCCGGGTGGAAAGGCACGGCAGGAGGAATGGGGAGAAAGACGGTGGAGGCCATGGAGAAGGCCTTCGGCTCCCGGCCGGAGGACATCCTTGCGGGTATCGGCCCGTCAATCTGTCAGGATTGCTATGAGGTGAGCCAGGATGTGGCGGAAGCCTTCCGCATTCTTTTTTCCCGGGAAGAAATGAAGCGGGTACAGAGCATAAAAGAAGAACAGATTCTGCTGGATAAGAAAAACGGAAAATACCAGCTGGACTTATGGAAGGCAAATGAAGCGGTCTGTTTATCTGCCGGTATCCGGCCGGAACATATCAGTGTAACGGATATCTGCACCTGCTGCAACCCGGCGTATCTTTTTTCCCATCGTGCCAGCAACGGTAAAAGAGGGAATTTGGGAATGTTTGTTGTTTTAAATTGAAGGAGCAAAAAGGATGGCAAAAACAGAATTGGCAGTAGCTGAGTTGATATGGAATATTATTGCAAGAAAAACCGGAAATGTGGGAAAAGTGGATTTTTTCCCGCAGAAGCCGGCTTTTCCTTTTGGCGACGGCTTTGGGAAGCAGGAGGAAGAGGAGCAGCCCCTGGAACGGGCCGTTCCTGAGAGCCAGGGAGTATCTTCGGCACATCTGGCTGCTTTCCTGAAAGAATTGGCGCTTCATGAAAACGTGGATATTCACCAGGTTATGGTGGTGAGAAACGGCAGAGTCATCTGTGAATGCGGATTTGAGCCGTATCAGCCCGGCCTGTGGCATGCCAGTTATTCCATGTGCAAAAGCATTACCGGCATGGCAGTGGGTATGCTCATTCAGGAAGGGCGCCTCAGGCTGCAGGATAAGGTAATTGATCTCTTCGGAAGCAGGAAAAACCTGTTTAATATATTTCGGCTGAAGGATATTACGGTGGAACATCTGCTGACAATGACAAGCTGTGTCAGCTTTAATGAAACCGGGATCGTATCCGGGAACGACTGGGTAAGAGGGTATCTGGAATCGGGACTGGTAGGTATTGCGGGAAAAAACTTTGAATATAACAGTATGAACTCTTATATGCTGTCTGCTATTATTACGGAAATAACCGGAGAAACGCTGATGGAATATCTGCGTCCCCGCCTGTGGGAGCCTATGGGGATCCGCAGGATTTTCTGGGAAACCTGTCCGAAGGGAATAACCAAAGGCGGCTGGGGGCTTTTCCTGTGCCCGGAAGATGCGGCAAAGCTGGGTATGCTTTATCTGCAGCACGGAAACTGGAAAGGAAAACAGCTGGTGCCGCAGGATTGGGTGGAAGCATCCTGCAAAAGACATACGGACACGCCTTCCGTCATGAGTAATTACGGCTATGGCTACCAGATGTGGATGGGAGGCAGGGAAGGTTCCTTTAATTATAATGGCATGCTGGGCCAGGATGTGCTGGCATATCCGGATCTGAATATGGTGGTGGTGACCAATGCAGGGAGTAAGGAGCTTTTCCAGAACTGTGTGCTTCTGGGAATTGTGAAAAAATATTTTGAGGAAGGCTTTGAGCCGCCGGCAGTGCTGCCGGAAGATCTGCGGGGGCAGATCATGCTGCAGCACGTCATTGAAGAGCTGGAAGGACGCCGTACCGGCCTTCCGGTCATTGAAAAAGGCGGATGGGAGAAACGGAAAGCTGTTTACGTCAGAAGTACTCTGAGACAGAACCGGATCCGTTTCCTGAACGGCAGGATATACGAGATGAATGAGCGTCAGGTGGGGCTGATGCCTCTTTTGATGCAGGTTTTCCACAATAATTTTACCGATGGAATCCGGAAAATAGGCTTCATGGCATCGGGAAACCGCTTGTTTATTCATTTGTATGAGGGAGAAGAGCGGATTTCCCTGGAAATTGGTTTTGTGAAAGCGGTGGCTGCCAATGTATCCTTTCACGGGGAAATTTACCGGATTGGGACAAAAGGAGAATTTTCCACGGATGAAGACGGAAGGATGGTTTTAAAAATTGATTTCGCTTTCCTGGAAGAAGCGTGCCGGCGTAAGGTAAAGCTGTATTTTAACGAGGATTCCCTGGAGGCGCACTGGGATGAAACTCCCGGGAAAGAGGTAATCATGGAAGGGCTTGACTCTTTTACGGACCTGGGAGGGAAAATGGGATTCCTGATGAATACGATTAAGGAAAGCGGCGGTATAGACGTATTTCATTTACTTGTGGAACGAACGGTACAGCCGGTGTGCACAGGTATGGAAATAAAGCCGGAGGATAAGGCGGCGGGAGAAATCCGGCCTTGTATATAAAAGAATGGGAGGATCTTTATGAAGAAAAAAGCAATTATCTGCAGTATTCTTACGGTTTTGTGCATCGTGGCAACGGTATTCCTGCGTTTTGCCATGGATGACACCAATCCCGAATACACGGAAGTCAAGGCGGCCGTTGTGAGTTCGGAAGATGTTGTGAGGAGGGTATTTGGCAAACGGCAGACTCATTATGAGGTCATTGTCAAATATGAAGGGAAGGAATACGAACTGCAGAATACACACGGCAGTGCCGCGTATATGCCGGGACGTGAGGTGACCGCGCTTCTGCATGACGGCAAATTGTATGCCAATATAGAAGGGATAACCAGTACCACGCCGGTAGCGATGGTCTATTTCGGTTTTCTGTTCGGTTCGTTTGCCATGCTTGTTATATCGGTGACATTCATAAGCAAAGCACGGGCGGAAGGCAAACAGTAAATAAGCGGATAGCAATCGTGAAAAAACGGTTTTGGGCAGAGAAGATGCTCCGGAACCGTTTTTTTGTCGTGCCTGAATTTCCGAAAAGTTATTTGATGAATCGTAAAGAATCGGGCTGTCGGTGAAGAATTTCGCTTTGCAGTCCCTCCAGCTATCATCACTTTTTAATGTATCACAATCCGATTTTTAAATATATAAACATATGATATAAATGTTTGCTTATATATAGACAAAGCATAAAATATGAGGTATAATATCCATGTTATATAATGATGTAAATAAATCCTGTAAGAGTTTACAACATTCAAAAGTTAAAAATTCGAGATTCCAAAGTAGGCGTTATAAGACTTAAAGTACCAAAAGAAGGATAGAAAAAGGAGGAAGAGCACGATGGCATATGAAACATTAGAATGCAGGGATGAGGTTTTTAACAGCGCCTCCCCGGAGGAATTGAAGCAGGGCTTCCGGGAGACACAAACCCGGGTGCAATGTCTGATCTGCGGGGAGATTTATGATAAAGGAGAGGTTTTTCCAAAAGACGGAAAATATTTTGAAGCCCGTAAGCGGATGCAGATCCACTTACAGGAAGAGCATGGATCCATGCTGCATTTCCTGATTCATTCCGGGTTAACAGGGATATCGGAAATCCAGCAGTCCGTCCTGGCGTCTATGGCGGAGGGCCTGAGCGATAAAGAAACGGCGGACAGGCAGAAGATTTCTCCTTCCACAGTAAGGAACCATCGCTTTAAGCTGCGGGAAAAGGAGCGGCAGGCAAGGGCCTTTCTGGCAATGATGGATCTGCTTAAGGAAACCGGGGAAAAGACGGAAAAGCAGCCCGGAGAGAAGCTGTGTGAGCCTCACAGAACGGCGGCGATGGTTGACGACAGATACATTGTGACAGAGGAAGAGAAAATGCAGATTCTGCAAACCTTTTTTGAAGAAAACGGTCATCTGAAGGAAATACCCGCCAGGGAAAAAAGAAAATTAGTGGTTCTCCGTAAAATTGCGGATAATTTTAAGCCGGGAAGCAGCTACACAGAGGTGGAGATTAACAGGATCTTAAAACGGATTCATAATGATTTTCCCTATATCAGAAGGCTGATGATAGAATACGGCTTTCTGGAACGCACCAAGGATGGTTCCAGGTATTGGCTGAAGGAATAGAAACGGTTATCCCCGCATCAGTTCCTTCATTGCTTCCTTCAGCCCTTTTACTGTGAGGGGATACATGGGAAACAGTTCCTTGACGGCGGTTTCCGATTCCCGCCAGGGAGCGTTTCCCCGGGCCATCTTGGGGTTCAGCCAGACACTTTTTTTAAAGTGTTCTTTCAGCAGCTGCATCCATGCGAAGCCGGCCAGGCCGTCGTTGGAGCCGCGGTAATTCCCGTTAAGGGAAAAAAGCTCTTCCGGGGCCATGGCGGCATCCCCTACGATAACTACCTTTGTGTCACTTTTTAAATTGCGCAGCAGCCATTCCGTGTCCGTCCATTCGCCATATTCACAGGCCGGTGTATGATACAGCTTTCCGTAGATACAATTGTGAAAATAATAAAACCGGGTCTCCTTAAAGTGATTGGATTTGCTTACGGCCTGGAATAGTTCATTCATCAGGCTGGAATAAGGAAGCATGGTTCCTCCGGAGTCCATGAGCAGCATCAGCTTTATGCCATTCTGGCGCGGCGCTTCCATGACGATTTGGAGAAAGCCCCCGTTTCCGCAGGTCTTATCAATGGTTCCATTCAGGTCCAGCTGGGTGTGGGGCAGCTCAGGACGGGAAGAATACTGCCGTAATCGGCGGAGTGCCTGCTGGAACTGGCGGTTGTCTATGATGCGATCATCCCTGAAATCTTTGTACTTTCGTTCGCCCATCACGGCGAACGCGGACTGGTGGCCGCTTTGGCCTCCAACACGGATTTCGTCTGTGGGAGCGCCTGTATTTCCGAAGGGGGAGCTGCCCATAGTCCCTATCCAGTGGTTTCCTCCATTATGTTCCCCATTCTGTTCTTCCAACCGTTTCTTCAGAAGTTCTTCCGTTTCTTCCCCGTTTCTTTTGCTCTCCGTGTTTTCCGGCTCTTTTTCGAAAGCTGTTTTCCCCGTTTCTTTCCATTGAAGGAGCAGCGCGTTCATTTCCGGCTTATCCAGCCATTCCAGCAGGCGGCCGGTCAAAAGGCTGTCATGGCGGATACCCTTGAAATATTCCTCAAACGCCAAATCAAATTTATCGTAATCCGTCTCTCTTTTTACCAGGAGCATACGGGAAAGAGAGTAGAAGGAGGAGAGGCTGCTGCGGCACAGCCCCTTTTCCAACGCGTCCTGGACAGAGAGCCATTCTCCTGGTGTGACAGGGACGCCGCTGTTTCTGAGAATGATAAAAAAAGCTTCAAACATGAGTACTCTCCTTACAAATAACGGTGTTTTTTTACCGCTTCCATATCTTCCTCTTTTTTTAAGAGGATTCCCGGATACGGAAATGCTTCTGCAACTTTCTCCGGCGGAATACCTCCCAGGGAAAGTGCGTTGACCCAGTCAATCAATTCGGAGGTGCCCGGTTTTTTTCGTATACTGCGGAGTGAACGGATTTCTTCAAAGACGGCGATGGCAGCCTCTAAAAGCCGGTCTTCCACGGAAGGAAAATGAACATTGACTATTTTGGTCAATAGCTCCTTGTCCGGAAAATCGATATAATGGAACAGGCATCGGCGTAAAAAGGCATCCGGAAGCTCTTTCTCCGCATTGGAGGTAATGATAACCACAGGCCGCCTGGCGGCTTTTATGGTAACGCCGGTTTCCGGGATATAGAATTCCATGCGATCCAGCTCCCAAAGCAGATCATTGGGGAATTCCAGATCCGCCTTGTCGATTTCATCAATAAGCAGAACCGGCTGGCTGTCCCGGGAAAAAGCCTCGCCCAGCTTACCCAGACGGATGTAGCGTGCGATATCATTGACGCCATCTGCCCCGAACTGGCTGTCATAAAGCCTTTTGACCGTATCATACGTATACAGGCCGTCCTGGGCTTTGGTGGTGGATTTGATATTCCAGATAATCAGTTCTTTTTCCAGTGCTTCGGCGGCGGCCTGGGCGAGCATGGTTTTGCCTGTGCCGGGTTCTCCCTTGATGAGAAGAGGTTTACCAAGGGCTACGGCTATATTTACACTGTCTGTCAGTCGCTGGTCCGCTATATAGGTTCCGGTGGAATGAAATGTATTTTGCATGATGGTTTTCCTTTCTTTCTGGATGCCTGGCAGGCGTCCCTTTCAGGAAGCCGCATTTCTATGGTAAGGGAAAACGGAAGGAATTGCAAGATGGATACGTACAGAGGGTGTAGATAAAAAAGTTTGGCGTCCCCCGTCCCCGCTTCCCTG
>NZ_QUES01000069.1:0-7904 GCF_003478085.1 Eisenbergiella sp. OF01-20
ACGCAAAGTGGATGTTAATTTCAGAATGTGGATGTTAGTTTAAATATTGACCCATTTCAATCATATTTTATTATATTTTGTCAAATCCTGTCGTCACGACTTTTGTCACCCTTATGTCAAGCCCACGACAAAATTTATTTACATAACAAAAGGACTTTTGTCAATTCTTATATTAATTATATAGGGAAAGTACTAAATGCTTTAAAGTTTAAATTGGTATTCCTCCCTTGGCCAGTTCTCTTGTTATTACTGAAACATCATAATTCATATCAAATATTCTTCTAAATCTTGATTCCATTAACTTCATATCAAACCGTAGCGCATAAAAATATTCTGCAAATTCTTCAATGGTTGAGAGGCCAACCACATCTAAATATATCCTCTCAACATCAGCATAATAGTCGCCATCTTTGTAAATAAGCGGATACTCTTTTAGTCCGTAATGAACTAAGTTGCGTAAATTACGTGCAAATTCACGCAAGCTTTTTTTGCGGTCAAAACCTTTGAAGTCCAATAAATTTTGTAATAATTCTTTGGTAAAATCATCCGCATGAGTTATTAAATTTTCAAAACTATCTAAAACTTCGTCATAACGTATGGAATATAATTTTGCAAAGAAGCAAAGCCATAAAGGATTTTTGATACAGTTATCAACATGTAAAACTTCATCAAACAATAGGTTGATAAAACTTACATACGAGTGCATTAGAAGTAATCGAATACATACAGATGGGGCTACGTTTAATTTATCTATAATTGCCTCAATGGTATATTCAAAACATTCAATATTTATTTTATCTAAAGCAGAATTGAAAAATGGGCATTCTACTTGTTCAATATTTCTTGCTTCCAATGATTGAAAAGAACTTACAATGGATGAAATAAATTGAGCGTAATCACGTGCTTTTTCACCTTGCAACCATTTATTTCCGTTAAACTCATCAATCATGTGATAAAAGAATATATTTGTTCCGAGAAAGTACGCTTTTTTATCTATAACTCGATAAAATAAAGATATATTGTAATTATGAGGAAATTCCTCATTTATAGTTTCAATAATTCGCTGTGCTTTTTCCTTATAACTACCATGTTTATTGTAGATATGCATACTATTTCTAACTTTTTCTAAGTGACTAAAAAAATCTGCATCATATTCTTGCCGCAGTTCATGAAATTCACCCTGCTGCTCCTCAAACATCTTTAAGGATTCATACGCGATTGTAGAAAACTCTTGAATCATATTAGTTGCTATAAAGGTTTGGTATCCCTCACATACGCCGTACTGAGCTTGTAGCCTCAGATGATTTGGAGTGTCGGTGTTAAATTTCATAAATATATCTACCATACTTTTACAGTCCAGACCGAGCATTGCCAAAGCATTTATTACTTGTTGCGGACTCCTCATAATTATTCTCCCCTAATCCATTTAAACTTTCCTCAACTCTCTCAAACTGTCCAAATTGCTGAAATTAATAACTTTTTTCACTTTGAATTATTGTGATCCACTAATCGTTTGATGCCTGCCGATTTTAATAAGGATGTCATTTGCTCTTTTGCAATTCGATTTTATTCCACCAACCGATTATCACGGTTTATCCCCTGTTTAATCATTTCAGCGTTTAAGTTTTCCATATTGGATAAGACTATAAGCTGTTGTAGTGTAGCATGGTCGCGGACATTTCCAGCCAACCCTGGATTTGCATCCCGCCATTGCTTTGCAGTCTTTCCAAACATTGCTACATTTAAGACATCGGCCTCTGTCGCATATGTAAAATTATTATATTGTTTAGGCAATTCCGGCACTATCAAGTGCTCTTTGATTGCATCCGTATGTATTCTGTAATTGATTTTTGAAATTTCGCGGTTCATATTCCAATTTAATGAAAGCCTGCTGTTTTCATCTGCCTTTAACCGTTGATAATCCGTGATAATGTATAGCTTAAACTCTGCGGAAATCCAAGAGGCAAATTCAAATGCAATATCACGATGTGCGAAAGTCCCTCCATTACGTCCAGATTTAGAATACATACCGATTGCGGCTGTTGTTTCCAACCAGCGTTTTGGAGATAAAGTAAATGCATTCGAACCGGCTCGTGACTTAAACCCCTCGAATTCGAGGGGTTTAAAATCCGGATTATGTAAAGTCTCCCATAAACCCAAAAATTCAATGACATCGCGGCTTCGCATCCAATTTTGGATTGTTGCAGCCGGATCTTCACTTTTATACTTTGCAATATCAGTTAAAGAGATATAGTCATCATAACTTCCATCCGAGACGACAGAAATTTGCATTCCTTTTGCACTTATTTTGCTTTTAAGACCTTTTCCTCCTTCATTTTCAACCTCCAACTACTTTTCCCCTATTATATCAAACCTTCTGCTAAATGTCTTAATTTTAACTTATCATTTGGGGAGATATTCGACATTATATTATACTGCCTTTAACCGTATTCTAACATTTTCTGTCGAATCTTGTCATCATCATCTCCGCCACCCGTATGCGACAAATTTCAACAGGATTTTATATCGTTCCCCTTAAAATCAAGTCAAATTTTGTACTGTTTTATATTGCTATAGTAAAAACAAACCGCTTTGTTCAGAGATTATCATACAGAAGAGTCTTACTGCAAATAATAAATTCGAGTTAGACATTCCATTACTAACGCCTTTATAAGCTGATTGAAGTAAACCACAAACTCGTTATTAATATTTTTTAAAAGGCACATATTAACGATATATAGAGATAGACCCTGTAAAAAGCCACCCTCAAATATTATAGTGTTTTTACATCAGGTTTTACAAATACTTAATTGATTGCATCTTCGTATACATCTAAACCAACATTGTCTGTTGGCGTTAGCCGTTCAAATTGATATTTTCTTTCTTCCACCACTAACACATCCTTCCCTTGTTAATATTCATTACTCAGCAAGAAATCTGCAATGTGCATGGTCTTTATCCCTTCATAATTCCCCCCCGCAAAAGCGTCTGTCCGCAATACATATTTCGGATAATTATCCCGAATGTCAAGCAGTCTTCCGTATTCGCGTTTTTCGGTTTCAGGAGAACCGATCTCCTGGGCCGCTTGAATGTACAGCTTGTTTTCCTGCTTAACGGCAATGAAATCTATTTCAGCGCTGTCCAGTTTTCCAACGTATACTTCATATCCTCGGCGCAGTAATTCCAGATAAATTATATTCTCCAGCATTGCGGCCACGCTGTCCGGCGAATATCCTAATATACTGTAACGCAACGCCGGGTCGGCCAGGTAGAATTTCTCCTGGGTTTTTAAAATTTCTTTGCCCTGTATGTCGTAACGCGAACAGCGGTGAAGGATATAGGCGCTTTCCAGCTTGCTGAGATAGTTGTAAACCGTTTCGTTATCAATAGCCCGATTTTCGCTTTTCAGATATTTGGATATAGAAGCGGCGGAGAAAGTCCGTCCAACATTATCAAAAGCAAACTTTACAATACGCTCCAGCTGATCCACTTTGCGGATTTGATTACGCCTTACAATATCAGTAAAAATCGTAGAATTATAGATATCCTTAACAATGGTGTAGACTTCATCCGGCGTATATTTTTGCAGATGGACTGCAGGAAAACCGCCGAGCCGGAGATAATTTGCAAGTTCTGAACGAGGATCAAGAACTTCTGCGTACTCTTTGCGAAAGATCATATACTCTGAAAAGGACAACGGGAAAATACGGAATGCTATATAACGACCAGTCAAGTAGGTAGATATTTCAGAGGACATCATTCTGGAGTTTGAACCGGTTACATAAATGTCTACGTCATAGTCAGTCATAAGGGAGTTTACAACTTTTTCCCATGACTTTACTTCTTGAATCTCATCAAGAAAAAGGTAAGTCTTACCCTCTAAAAACAAATGCTGTTTCAAATGTGCAAACAAGGCTTTCGCTGTTTTTATATCCTCATATTCCAAAGAATCAAAGCTATAATGCAATATTTGCTCGTTATGAATACCCTGTCCTTTCATTTTATCTATCAACATTTTTAAAATGGTTGATTTCCCACAGCGGCGAATTCCAGTAAGGATTTTCACAAATGGTGTATTCGCATATACCATTATCCTATCAACGTAAATTGGTCTATTAATCATAAAAGGCACCTCCCATCTATAATAGAATATCGCATTTCTTTTAAGATATCAACACTTTTTATGGGTATAACCGCAAAACTTAAAGTTAATATAACCGTTGTCAACAGAAAGCTGGATTAGACTAATCTAATGTGGTGGATTGATAATGGACTGGTTATGCAGAAAACATGAAATAAGGTCACCACTATCAATCAACGCTTGTACAATGTTTTATTCTATCGTATGCATCTTAAGTAATAAAAAAATACCGTACAGGTAAACCCCATACGGTATTTTATATAGCCGCAATATAATCTGCATTTCTTCTGCATAGCCGGTATTTATGAAATAAATCTCCCCTTTTGCGGCTCCGGAACAACCCGGGGAAAACCATCAGCCGCTTCCCCGAAGCAGGACCTACTGCTTCCGGCTCCGCAAAAATTCCTTCCCAAAGCAGTAAGCCGCTGAAACCAGCAGGGCCAGGGTCGTCAGACTGTCAACAAATTTCGTGGAAGCATCCAGCGGCTGGCGCAAAAAGAAAGAAACCGTATAATTGATCCCCCACATAACCGGTATGATAACCAATAATAAAATCCCCGCCGCATATAATTTCCTGTGCGTGATTTTTGAAAAGGAAAGATAGATGCACCACAGCCCGAGAAGGGAAATGACAGATATCACAGTCCCCATTTTATAAAGGACAGGCAAACCTAAAAGCCGGCTTAATACTGCCAGATAAGGGATTGCCGTCAGGCTGAGGGCCAGAAGAAGATTACGGATAATATGCCCCCGGGCTTTAAACAGCGGGAGGAGAAGCAGCCAGCCGAAAAGCAGGGAAAAAGCCACAAGGTAAGACCAGGTCAGTTGCCCGGCTATGCAGAAATCACATATAAAGCAGATGACTGCAGCAAGAATAAAGGAAGAAGATAAGAAGGTGAAGATCATCCCTCTTGCTCTGTCCAGTTTCTGGGCGGCGCTTTTGTCGGAATACAGCAGGGTTTCTTCCACCAGGGCTTCGCCGGATTTTTCAGGGGAGGCTCCTTTTTCCCCATTTAACAGCTCGCTTGTTGTCACACCCAGGATCTGGGCCAGCGGGATCAAGAGGGATATATCCGGGCAGCTGATGCCCCGTTCCCATTTGGAAATCGCTTTATCCGTGATTTCCAGCCGGGAGGCCAGATCCTTTTGGGTCAGATTTTGGGATTTTCTCATTTCGGAAATAAACTTTCCCATTTTTTCATTATTCATTGCATAACCCTTTCTGTCGTCACTGATGTCAGATCAACTCAAATTCCGCAGGTGCCGGTCAGCCCTACGCTCACTGTCTGCGGGGCGCTCTCCGGCACCAACGAAGTCTGAATTAACAATATAATAAAATACAGCGGAAAGAAACCGATTATCTGGCGATTAAGCGGATTCTACCGTTGGTTTACCTGTAATATCCCCTGTCCCGGAGCCTTTGTACAAGGAACTGGCGTACCCTTTCGGCCTCCGTTGTATCGTGATGGAAATGCAGCTGTCCTGCCACAAAACCGGCCAGCTCATGGAAATAATCGTACAGGAGAAACAGGCAGCGGCAGATGGTATCATAGTCCCCGTCAGGGAAAACATGTTGAAACCGTTCCATTTCTTCCGTAGACAGGAACCGCTTCAGGTATTTGCAGGAAGAACCGGTGGTGACGCAGAAATGGTTATCGATGCCTGTTTTCCAGTTCAGCATTTTCAGGAACATGGGCAGGAGCAGCACATCATAGGCGTGCTTGGCATAGTACAGCTCTTCCCGGCACACGCCCTTGGAAACATAAAGACTCAGCCAGCGGAATTCATTGCAGGTGTCAAAAAATTCCTTCTCCACCGGGGGCTGTATGTAAAAGGCGTCTTCGATCGGAAGCGGCAGCAGGGAAGGAAAGCTATCCTTGTTCATAAGGACAGCCCGCGGGTGGTTATTTTCCCTCTCCTTTGCTATATCTTTTACATCCTGCAAGGTCAGATCGATACGGTTGCCGTCGGCAAACTGGATCAGATAAGCGAAAGGTTCACGGCTGGTATAATCATAAGGATGGGAATACCAGTCCATGGGACACTGCACGATCAGAATATCGCCGAACGTATGGATCCAGGAACGATCTGCGGTAAAGTCCCTCACATCCGTAACATAATAGGTAATGTCGAAATCCGAGTAGGTATCCTGGACAGCATTGGGATTGGCCCTGGAACCCTCCATGGTGACGGCGCGGATCCGATCGTCTTCTTTGGCTTTGTGTATAATCATGTCCATCATTTCTTTTTCTGAACGCATGCTGTTCTCCTTCTTTCTCCCGATATGCTGCGCGGCTCCGTATCATTCTTTTACCGCAACCATCGTGAATTCACCCGGCAATGTCGGATCCGTCCAGGCGGGATGCTTGTCAAAGCGTTTTAAGATAAAACCGCTGTCTATACAGGCATTGATGATTTCGCTGATCGTATATTTCCGGTATTCGCACAGCAGGATCTGCCTGCGGATTTCTTCCGGGTAAAATCTGGCATGGGCCATTTCCCCTTTTATGATATCTCTGGAAAAATAAGGGGCTTGCGGCTGCTGAAACTCCAGAATATCCGCTATTTTCTGGAACGGATGAAAATCGCTGCATATCATACGGCCGCCGGGGCGGAGCAGGGAAAACATTACATCCATAAATTTCCCGATATCATGAAAATAGTGAAGTACGCCGCCTTCCATAAACACGATATCGAACTGCCCTCCGTACCGGGCCATATCGGTTTCCAGCACATCCCCCAGAACAAAGTCCACGGAGGTATCCGCCGCCTCTGCGGTTTCCAGCGCATACCTCCGGTTGCCGGAAGAAATATCGAAAATGGTCACCTTCGCACCGAGAAGGGCGAGAGGAATTGCCTTTTTCCCGCAGGAACCGCAGATATTTGCCACGCGCACCCCTTCACAGGAGTCGAAATAGGCCGCGTATTTTTTCAGCATTCCCACTGGATCCGCCATGTCCTTTTTGGCCCGTTCCTCCGGTGTCCCTGCATGCTCCACCCAGAAATCATAGGTGTTGAATTCCCAGGCATCCTTATTCTGCCGGATATAATTTTTCATCTGCATACCCCCTCTGTCCGATAGTAATTTTATTTGATCCGTATTCGTATCCATCTATTTTACATGATGCCACATAAAATAGCTATCCTTTTGCGTACCGTTTCAGACGATTCTGAACCGGTGTTACTGGTCACGCCCCCTGTGCAGTACATGCACAGACCTGCCTGAACAGTTCCAATCAGCGGATAGCTTTCTATGACTTTAGTAAGTTGTTCCCGGTATACTTTTTCAAGATTCGGAAAGGAGGACAGCCAGTCTGCATTCAGAGAACTGATATTCAGGGAAACATCAACTATTTTTTCCGGAAGCCGATTGCTTTTTTTGCTTTTTGCTTTACTAAACGGAAGGTTTCTGCAAATGTAGTATGATTGCATTCTGGATTGGGACAAAACATTTTTCTGTTGTAACTGATAATCCTGGTTTTCAAGTCCATAATAGGAAGGTCTTGAAAACTGCGTTCATATACACTGTGTTTTTTTGTAGAAGTGCTTCCGCAGTACCGACACACGGCTTCTTCCTTATTGGAAGCAACTCTAATGACAATAGTATCCCCAGTTATTTCATGGCTGATATAATCCAGGTCAGGGTCCACAATCTTAATAAATTCATCCATACGCAGCATCTCCATAACATAAATAATCTACTCAAACTTGCAGGAGCAAAATGGCCTTCCGCCCGCTGGCAGAGCGGTGTCCCCGGGACGGA